>NZ_VRYY01000669.1 GCF_015731765.1 Nitratidesulfovibrio oxamicus | reverse complement strand
CGACGGCGGCTTTCTGCGCAGCGTGTCCGAGGTTGCGCCCGGCGATGCGCTGGCCGTTACGGTGCGCGACGGTGAGGTGGACGTGACCGTGCGCGGGGTGCGGCCCGGGCAGGTGCTGGGGCAGGGCGGCGCGGACGATGCTGGCCGTACCGCAGGAAACGGCGTCAAAGTCGGAACGGGCGCCACGGAGCAGTGCGCCGGAGATATTTCGTGATGCAGTGTGTTCCGTTTGCCGGGCGGGCTGGCCGGGGGGCTGCCCGCCTGTGGTCTATGCCGGTGGCGGGCCGCGGTCTGGCCGTGTTGTTGCTCACGTTGTCGGTATTGTCGTCGGCCCTGCTGTCGGGGCTATCGGCCACGCCCGCGCGGGCGGCGGTGCTGTCCTTGGATGCCCCGGAATCCACCGGGGACGGCAAGCCCTTCGTGGTCACGGTGACGGCGGATGCGCCGGGCGACGTGGTGCTGGACTGGCGCGGCCAGTCCCTCACCGTGCCCGTGGCGCCCACCAGCGTCGGAACAGTCGCCGGGTCTACCGGGCCTGCTGGCCCTGCCCGCTGGATTGGCCAGGCCATCCTGGCCGTGCCGCTGGATGCCAAGCCCGGCACCGAGACGGTGCGAGCCCGCCCCGCCGGACAGCCCAAGGCCGCGCCCGCCGTCACCCGTGCCGTCGCCGTGGTTCGCGCCGCCTATCCGGAACAGCGCCTGACCGTGGAGGGCAAGTACGTCAACCCGGACAAGGCCGCGCTGGACCGCCACGAGGCAGAGCGCGCCCGCGTGAAGGCCGCGCTGGCCCTGCGCACTCCGGAACGCCTGTGGGCGTTGCCCATGCTGCGGCCCGTGCCGGGCGGCGTATCCA
>NZ_VRYY01000668.1 GCF_015731765.1 Nitratidesulfovibrio oxamicus | reverse complement strand
CCGTACGGGGGCGCGGTGGGGGCCGGGGACCGGACCGCCCTGCCCCGCACCTGCTGCACAGGCACCCTGCCCCGGCGATGCGGACTGGTCCGCCATTGCGGCCTGACCGGCATCCGCGGCAACCGCACCGCTCTTTTTCCGCTTCTTTCTGGCCGGTGCGGCGGGGGTGCCGGGCAGCGGACCGTTTTCGCGCACCAGGGCACGCTCCAGCTTGATGCGCAGGGTCTCGGCCACGGCGTGGTTGAACGAGGCGCACATGTCGTGCAGAGCGGCCATATCGGGCAATTCGGGCGAGCCCTGATTCGACGTGACGTTGACGGAACCCGCCGCACCTGCCGAACCATCAGCCACGGCGCGAGCGGCCTCGATCAGCGCGGGGTTGGCCTGCACCACCAGTCCGGCGGAGGTCTTCAGGCCGCTGAAGCTGAAATCGAGGTTGTCGTTGTCGACGTAGGGCCGGGGAAACATGGCGGGGTTCACCCTGCCCTTGCGCCCCAGTTCATCGATGGTGCGCCCGCCGGGATAGGCAAGGCCGAGCTGCTTGGCCACCTTGTCGAAGGCCTCGCCTGCCGCGTCGTCCAGGGTGCGCCCAAGCAGGGGCATGTGACGCGGCGATTCCATGCGGTAAATGTGGGTGTGGCCTCCGGATACCAGCAGGCCCAGCGCGGGATACGCCATCTCTGCGGCAATGCCCGCCGCCAGTAGATGGGCATGCAGGTGGTTGACCCCCACCAGCCGCGCCCCGGTGGCCAGGGCGAGGCCCTTGGCAAAGCCCATGCCCACCAGCAGGCTGCCCAGCAGGCCCGGCCCGCGGGCCACGGCCACCACGTCGATGTCTGCGGCGGTCACGCCCG
>NZ_VRYY01000667.1 GCF_015731765.1 Nitratidesulfovibrio oxamicus | reverse complement strand
GCACGGCGCGGCCCGGTCCGGCGACGGCAGCCCGCTGGCCCTCGATCCCGATGCGCCCCGCACCCCGCAACCCATTTCGCCCCTCATTTCGCCGGACACGCCCTACGTGGGGGTGATGCTGCCCTACACGCCCCTGCACCACGTGCTGCTGCGCCTGTACGGCGCGCTGCTGCCGGAAGGCCGCGTGGCCGCGCTGGTGATGACATCCGGCAACGCGGGCGGCGAGCCCATCTGCCTCGGCAACCGCGAGGCGCTGCGCCGCCTGTCGTCCATTGCCGACGTGTTCCTGCTGCACGACCGCGACATCCTGATCCGCACCGACGATTCGGTGACGCGGGTCAACCCGGTCACCGGCGCGCCGCAGTTCCTGCGCCGTGCGCGCGGCTTCACTCCCCGCCCGGTGTTCCTTTCGGGCGACGGGCCGTGCGTGCTGGCCATGGGGCCGGAACTCAAGAACACCCTGTGCGTCACCCGGGGCGACAAGGCCTTTGTCAGCCAGCACATCGGCGACATGCACAACCTGGAAACCCTGGGCTTTCACCGCGAGATCGCCGCGCACCTGCCGCACATTCTGCAGGTGACCCCGCAGGCCGTGGTGCGCGACCTGCACCCCGACTACATGACCACGGCGGAAGCAGAACAGAGCGGCCTGCCCGTGCTGACCCTGCAACACCACTTCGCGCACATCCACGCCGTGCTGGCCGAAAACCGGCACGACGGCCCGGCCCTGGGGCTGGCCCTTGACGGCACCGGCCACGGCGACGACGGCACGGTGTGGGGGGGCGAACTGCTGTACGTGGACAACGTGGCGCTGGACCACCAGCGGCTGGGGCGGCTGGCCCGCATCCCCCTGCCGGGGGGCG
>NZ_VRYY01000666.1 GCF_015731765.1 Nitratidesulfovibrio oxamicus | reverse complement strand
GCGCTGGCCGCGCTGCTGGCCGCCGTGCACGGGGCCTGGCGACGGCCCGCCGACCTTGCCCGCTACGAACGGCTGGCCGCCCAGACCGACTGGATGCGCCTGCAACGCCATGTGGATGACGAGCGCCAACGCGAGCCGGACAACCTGTTCTGGGTGCAGCAGGCCGTGGCCGTGGGCGAACTTTCCGGCGACCTGGACTGGCTGGAGAGCCACCTGCACCGGGCCGCAGCCCGGCTTGCCCCGTCTGGTGGATCCGGCCTACCCCCTCTCGCCCCGCTTTTCGACCATCTTCACGGCTGCCTCGCGGCCAACCGCGCTTCCTCCTGTGTGGGGCTTGCTGATGGCGGGGCCACCGCCGCCCGCCACCATGACGCCTCACTGGCCCATTTTCGCGATGCCGCACTGGCCGTGTCCGGCCTGCCTGCGTCCGGCCTGATTCCCTCGGGCCTGCCTGCATCCGATCGGGCGTCCACCGCCGTACCGCGCAGTGGCTTCTGGCTGGCCCCGGTGGAGCACGCCGCCCACTGCCTGGTCCGCCTGGGTGAAACCCCCGCCGCCCTGATCCTGTGGGACGCGGTGCTGGCCGCCCGGCCCTGGCACGTCAACCTCGCCCTGCGCGCCCACGACGTCTGGCGCGGCGTGGACACTCCGGAAGCCGCGCCCGCAGGGTCCACCGCCGTGCTGCTCTATTCGTGGAACAAGGCGCAAGAGCTCGACACCGCCCTTGCCCACCTGGCCCCCGGTCTGCCCGACGTGGCCCGCATCGCCCTGCTGGACAACGGCTCCACCGACGGCACCGGCGACGTGGTGCGCGCCTGGGCCGACAGGTTCGGCGCGGACCGCTGCACCGCCGTGCACCTGCCGGTC
>NZ_VRYY01000665.1 GCF_015731765.1 Nitratidesulfovibrio oxamicus | reverse complement strand
GCAGCATGCCCGCCACGCCGCCGCGCGACGATTTCGAGCGCTTCCTGGCGCGGGCCGGGCGGCGGTTCACCGTGTCCGGCATGGCCTTTCAGGATGCCTGGACCCTGGACACCGAACGGCTGCGCGGCTGCTGCATCCACGTGGCCGCGCCCGACGGGCGCATGGTGCCGTTCTGCGCGTGGAACCTGACCTCGGTGGACGGCACGCCCCTGCACCGCAATGGCGCGCCGTCCAGAAACGGCGTGGCGGGCGGCGGTGGTATCGGGTCTGCCGAAGGTGAGGGCGCATGACCCGTCACACCATGTCCCCGGCATCGTCGGAAGACGGCGCGGTAGCGCCGTGCCCAGCGTGTGCCGTGCCCACGGAGTACGGGGAACATGGGGAGCAGGAGAGTCATGGGGCGCACGTGGGTGCTCCGCGCTCCGCGCCTACGGCACGGGACGTGGCCCGGTCCCCGCTGGATTCATGGCTGGCCGCGCGTCTGTCCATACACCTTGATGCCCTTTCCCCGGCCACGGTGCGCGCACGGCAGGACCATCTGCTGCGCGAGGCGGTGCGCCGCGCCCTTGATGCGCCGTTCTACCGTGCCCGGCTGGCGGGGCTGCCCTTGCCGCGCACGCTGGATGATCTTGCGGGCCTGCCCTTCACCATACCCGACGATCTGCGCGAGGGGGGCGATGCCCTGCTGCGCGTGGCCGACGACGCCGTGGCCCGCATCGTCACCCTGCCCACATCGGGCAGCACGGGCGCGCCCAAGCGGCTGCGCTTCAGCGATGCGGACATCGAGCGCACGGTGGATTTCTTTGCCGTGGGCATGGCCACCCTGTGCCGCCCCGGCGACGTGGTGGCCATCTTCATGCCCGGCCAGCGGCCCGGCAGCGTGGGCGACCTGCTGG
>NZ_VRYY01000664.1 GCF_015731765.1 Nitratidesulfovibrio oxamicus | reverse complement strand
GCGGCGTGTTGCGCCTGCGCCCTGACCGGTGGGGCCTCCTGATGCCTGGTCCGCCACCTGCCCCGACACTTGCAGCACCGTCGCGCCCAGCAGTACCCACAGCCCCAGCATGGCGGCGGGGTGGGGGCGCAGCAACTGGGGGGCGCCCAGCAGGCCCACGCCGTCAAGCCAGCGCAGCGAAACCAGCAGCAGATCGAACGGCCAGCGGGCAATCAGCAGCAGCCACCCGGCCACCTCCGGCGCCGCCGGGGCCATGGCCATGCCCGCAAGGCCCAGCGGCAGCGCCACGCCGTCGATGAGCGGCAGGAACAGCAGGTTCAGGGCGAACCACGGGCTGGACGTGCCGAAGACGCGCGCCGACAGGGGCAGCAGGATCAGCTGGATGCACAGGGTCACCCACAGGGTGCGCGCGGCGTACGCCACAAGACGGGTGAGCCACGGGGGCGTGGTACTCCTGTGCATGGGGTGTGGCGGGTGTGTTGCGGCAGAGCCGCCGTAACCGTCGTGGATGGCCGCACCGCCCCGTTCGGCCATGCGGCCTCGTTCGGCCAGACCATCCTGTTCGCCCACTCCCCCCAACCCACCCAGCACACGCAGTCTGCGGGGCAGCAGGGCGGCCAGCGGCCTTGCCAGGGCAATGCCCGCCACGGCGCAGGCGGAAAGTTGCAACGACAGGTCGTCCGCCGCGCCGGGGTCGAACAGCACGATGACGCACACCGCCCACAGCAGGCCGTCCAGCACCACCTGCGGTCGGCCCCGCCAGTACAGCCACGCCCAGAACACCAGCATCAGCGCAGCGCGCACCAGCGAGGGCGGCGCGCCGCCCAGCCAGACATAGGCCAGCGCGGGCGGCAGCGAGCAGGCCAGGGCCAGCTTGCGGCGCGGAATGCGCAGGTACAC
>NZ_VRYY01000663.1 GCF_015731765.1 Nitratidesulfovibrio oxamicus | reverse complement strand
CGCACCCGGCGCAGGGCGGCGGCAGCGGTCCGCGAGCGTCACGGCGGCATGCGCAGGCTGGCGCGGGCCATGCAGCACATCGCCAGGCTGAACCTGACGGACCCGGCGTCCAGCGACTTTGCGGCGGAAAACTGCCGGTCCATGCACGACCTGGTGCGCTTTGCCCACGAACGCGGCGTGGCCGAGATGTTCTCGCTCGTGGGGCGCGGCGGGCGCGGCCTTGGCGGCGCCAAGAAGCTGCGCACCGACGTGCCCATGATCATGTACGTGCTGAACATCGAGGACGGGCTGTTCCCCACCGCGGCGGGCAAGGAAGAGATCGGCCCCGACGACTTCCGCTCCACGCCCATGTGGGCGCTGTGGTTCGGCCTGTCCGCCGCGCGCGAACTGTGGGTCAACATGCCCCCGGCGGCGGACTGGAACGAACTGGACCGCATCAGCGCGGGCATCTTCCGGCGCGATGCCCCGCAACTGGCCAGCTACGCGGTCATCTCCGCCCACTACGCGCACCTGATGATGCGCTTCGGGTACCATTTCGCGCTGGTGGACACCCTGTGCTCGCCCGAAGACCGCACCAACTACATCCAGTTCCGCTTCAAGGGCGGCGGCGCGGCGGCGGAAGGGCGCGAACTGCGCATCCGCGTGCTGGAACGGGTGCTGGCACGACAGGGTTTTGCCGTGAAAACGCGCGGCGATCTGCTGGACGCCCGGCACGGCCCGGACGCCGAGGCGGTGATCCAGAAGCGGCTGGCCATGCTGGGCATGCTGCTGGCCGAAACGCGCCTGCTGGACGTGCGCCTGGGCGATGCCGACGAGGCCGAGGCCATGGCCGACGACTTCCTGTCCCGGCTGGACACGGCTGGCGAGGGAGCGCCATGAGCGGGGCGAACGCGGCACCGCCGGCAAGCC
>NZ_VRYY01000662.1 GCF_015731765.1 Nitratidesulfovibrio oxamicus | reverse complement strand
GCCGGGCCGGTAGCGGGGCGCACGACATGGCCACCTCACCCAACGACGCGGTGCGGCAAACCGGCGCTGCGGAAACGCCCGCCCCGGCGGCTGGCTCCGGCGCTCCGCTGGTCGAACTGTCCGGCATCACCCGCAGTTTCCGGCAGGGCGACCTGACCGTGGACGTGCTGCGCGGCGTCAGTTTTTCCATCACGCGCGGCGAGTTCGTGGCCATCCAGGGGTCTTCCGGCTCCGGCAAGTCCACGCTGCTGCACATCCTGGGCCTGCTGGACAGCCCCACCTCGGGCCGCTACGTGCTGGACGGGCACGACGTGTCGCATCTGGACGACGACGCCCGGTCGGAGGCGCGCAACCAACTGACCGGCTTCGTGTTCCAGAACTTCTACCTCATCCCCTACGCGACCGCGCTGGACAACGTGCTGCTGCCGGGCCTGTACAGCCACAAGAACCTGCGCGCCCAGCGCAAACGGGCGGAAGACCTGCTGCACCGCGTGGGACTGGGCGACCGCATGGACTTCGTGCCCGCGCGCCTTTCCGGCGGGCAGCAGCAGCGCGTGGCCCTGGCCCGCGCCCTGCTGAACGACCCCGCCCTGATCCTGGCCGACGAACCCACCGGCCAGCTTGATACCACCACCAGCGCCGACATTCTGGACCTGTTCGCGGACATCAACCGCACCGGCAAGACCGTGGTGGTGGTAACCCACGACGCGGAAACCGCCGCCCGTGCGCGGCGGCGCATCGTCATCCGCGACGGGGTCATCGAAAGCGACGGCCTGCACGGTGATGCGGCGGCAGGTGGAGCCTCCGCATGACCACCCCGGCGGACTCGGCGACCTCTGCATCTGGCCCGACGCCCGGCCCGGGCACCGGGCATGCCCCCGGTCGCTTCGGCGGACGGAGCCTGTCCGCGCTGGC
>NZ_VRYY01000670.1 GCF_015731765.1 Nitratidesulfovibrio oxamicus | reverse complement strand
GGCCCTGCTGCGCCGCCTGGCCGACGCCCCCCCCGCAGCCCCGCCTGACGGCACCCCGGGCGGTGCCCCAGGCGATACCCCGGACTGGCGGCTTGTGCTGGCAGGGGGCGCGCTGCCGTGGGAAAAGGAACGCCGCTACTTCGAGGAATGCTGGCAACTGGCCCGGCACAACCCGCGCGTGCGCATGCTGGGCCCCCTGCCGCCGGAAGAAGCCACCGCGCTCATCCGCGACGCCGACCTGCTGCTGGTGCCCTCGCAGGGGGAAAGCGCGGGACCGCTGGTGGTGCTGGAGGCCATGGCCCTTGGCACCCCGTGGGTGGCCACGCCGCAGTGCAACGCGGTGCACGACGAAGGCGGCGGCGTCATCGCTCCGCTGGAGGACTTTCCCCGCGTGATCGGAAGGTTGCTGACACGACCGGACCTGGCGGACGAACTGGCCCGCAACGGACGCACACACTGGGAACGCTGCTTCCGCTGGGCCACGGTGGCCCCGCTGTTCGACGCACTGGTGCGCAACGGTTCCCCCCCCGCCGGAGCACGCATGCCCGACGACCTGCGCACTGCACGGCAGCGGCTGGCGGACGCCGTACTGGGCGCGTGACGGTGGGACACGGACCACCACCCTTCCGGAACATTCCGGACCTGAAAGACGAACCCACGGTGCCGCTGTCCGCAGCGGCATGACGTATCAGAACGCCATTGACCGCACGGGGGCCGGACATCCGGACATGGGGTTTCGCCGCAAAGGGCGGCAACTCTGCGCGGCCCCCTGTCGCACGGGAAAAGCAATGCCTGAACAGAGCACCGCATTCCGACGCTTTCAGGGCGTTTCCTTCGGGAAAAACGTCCAGATACTGGGCCTGGCCAACGTCGCCATCGGGCAGGGATCGGCCATCGGGGACGACACCTGGATAAATGTCTGCGACCGTGATGATCGGCTGCGGCTGGTCATTGGCCAGCGCGTCCTTGTGGGAAGGCAGTCCATGATCTCGGCAGGCGGCGAGCTTGAAATCGGCGATTTCTGCCTTTTCGCCCCCCGGGTCTTCGTTTCCGACGCAGACCATGTGGTGGACAATATCTCGCGCCCATACAGCGAGCAGGGGTTCACCAGAGGCAAGGTGGTGGTGGAGGAAAACTGCTGGCTTGGCATCAACACCGTCATCACGGGTTCCATCACTGTGGGCAGGGGATGCGTCGTCGCAGCCAACGCCGTCGTCACCCGGGACGTGCCGCCATTCTCGGTGGTGGCCGGTGTGCCCGCCGTCATCCTGAAGATGTTCAATCCCGCGACCAACGCATGGGAGCACGTGCGCACCCCGGAGGACAGCGAGCGGATCGCGGCTGCACGCACCGTCCACGGGCTGCCCAGCCGCGAGGAATACCGCTTCATCCTGCACCGGACCTCAAAGGTCGGTCATCTTTCACCGCTGCTCGTAGGCAGCGGACAATGCCTGTAACGGCTGGCGAGCCCCGACAAATTCCTGACGAATCCACGACCACGCAGAAAAGAATCCCGCCGCGCCTTCTCCCGTTCTTTTTGGGGCCATGCCCCGTCCCGCATGCAGTTCGCAAGGCACGTTGCATGCGGGACCACTTTTTGCATTTCCCCTCCCACCACGAGGAAAAAACGACCATGCCAACTCCAGCACCCCACAACGCCGAAACTGCCGGGCCGATTCTCGGGCTGATCACTGCCCGTGGGGGGTCCAAACGGATTCCGGGAAAGAACCTGCGCATCGCAGGCGGCAAGCCCTTGCTGGCATGGACCATCGAGGCGGCCCTGCAAAGCCGCCTGCTCTCCCGTGTCGTGCTGAGCACCGACGATCCGCAGATCGCCGCCGCCGGGCGCCTGTACGGAGCCGAAGTACCGTTCCTGCGCCCCGCCGAACTTGCCACCGACACCAGCGCCCACATCCTGTGCGTGCTTGATGCGCTGGACCGACTGCGGGATCTGGATGGATTTGCTCCAACGGCGGTATGCCTGTTGCAACCCACCTCTCCCTTGCGCCAGGCCTGCGACATCGATGCCCTGTTAACGCAGGCGGCGGCAACGCGCCCCCCTGCCATGGTTTCGGTGAATGCCTGCACCGAACATCCGTATTTCGCCCGGTCCGTGTCGGCCACCGGAGAACTCATGCCGTTCGTGCCGCAAAACCTGGCCTACGCCCGCGAGCAGGATCTGGAACCCGCCTGCTTCATCAACGGGGCCATCTACTACAACACCGTTGAGTCGCTACGAAAACACAAGACGTTCTATCCGGAAGGGCTGCGGGGTCACCTCATGCCCCGGGAGCGCTCCCTGCAGGTCGACGAGCCGTTCGACCTGCACCTGGCCGACCTGCTCCTTTCCAATCCCATGCCCTCCACAGCCAGGAGCACCGGATGCGAGAATTCGTGATCGCCGGTCGGCCCGTTGGGCCGGACCATCCCCCCTTGGTCATCGCCGAAGCAGGCATCAACCATGAAGGCAGCCTGGAAAAGGCCTTGCTCATGGTCGAGCGCGCCCACGAGGCCGGATGCGAATGCGTGAAGTTCCAGTGCCACGTCATCGAAGACGAGATGATTCCCAACGACGTGGTACCCGGCAACGCCACGGAAAGCATCTGGGACATCATGAAGCGGTGCGCCCTGACCCGCGACGAGGAACGCCTCGTCAAACAGCGCGTCGAGGAACTGGGCATGCTCTACCTGTGCACGCCCTTTTCGCGTGCCGCCGCCGACCGGCTTGAACAGCTCGGCGTGGCTGCCTACAAGATCGGCTCGGGCGAGTGCAACAACTACCCGCTGATCCGCCACATCGCGAACTTCGGCAAGCCGGTGATCCTCAGCACGGGCATGAACGACCTGTCCTCGATCAGGCCGGCCGTGGACATTCTGGAGGCGGCAGGAACGCCGGTGGCCCTGCTGCACTGCACCTCCATGTATCCGACCCCCTACGACAAGGTTCGCCTGGGTGCCCTTGCCTCGCTGCGCCAGGCTTTTCCGGACGTGGTTCTGGGGCTCAGCGACCATTCCCTCGGCAACTACACCTGCCTGGCCGCAGTGGCCCTGGGGGCAAGCATCCTCGAACGGCATTTCACCGCAGACAAGACCTGGCCCGGCCCCGACATCCCCATTTCCATGGATCCCGCCGAACTGCGCGACCTGATCACGGGTTCACGCGCTGTCTTCGCGGCTCTGGGGGGCACCAAGAGCATCCTGCCGGAGGAACAGCCGACCATCGACTTCGCCTATGCCAGCGTTGTCGCCATCCGCGACATAGCCCCCGGCGAGGCCCTGAACTCCGCCAACATCTGGGTCAAGCGGCCCGGCACGGGCGCCATCCTTGCGGCCCACTACGACGCCCTGATGGGGCGCCGCGCAGCGCGCCACATCCCGGCCGACACCCAACTGGCATGGGAGGACATCGATGCCTAAGCGCAAGATACTTTTCATCAGCGGCACGCGGGCCGACTTCGGCAAGATCCGCCCGCTCATCCAGGCCCTGGACAACGATGCGCGTTTCGAACATTCGCTGTTCGCCACCGGGATGCATACCCTCGCACGGTACGGCTTCACGGTGGACGAGATATTCAAGACCTTCGGCTCGGCGCGCCTGGAAAAGGGCTTCCGCAATGTCCATGTCTTCATGAACCAGGTCCACGGCGAATCCATGGACCTGGTGCTGGCCAACACCATTTTCGGCCTGTCACGCTACGTCAGCGAATATCAGCCGGACATGATCGTGGTTCACGGGGATCGCGTGGAAGCCCTGGCCGGCGCCCTGGTGGGATCCATGCGCAACATCCTTGTGGCGCACATCGAGGGCGGGGAACTTTCCGGCACCATCGACGAGTTGATCCGCCACTCCATTTCAAAGGTGGCCCACCTGCACTTCACCGCCAACGAAGAAACACGCGACCGGCTCATCCAGATGGGAGAACGGCGCGAAAGCATCTTCACCATCGGCTCGCCGGACATCGACATCATGCTTTCCGACGACCTGCCCGATCTGGAAGAGGTGCGCGCCTACTACGGCATCCCCTTCGAAAGGTATGCGGTTGCCCTGCTGCACCCGGTGACCACCAATCCCGCCGAAACGAGGCGCGAGGCCCGGGCCATGGTCAAGGCCATGCTTGCCTCGCCGCACAACTTCGTGGTCATCTACCCCAACAACGACACCGGCAGCGACTTCATTCTCCAGGAATACGAATGCCTCAAGGGGCATGCCCGCATCCGGATATACCCGTCACTGCGGCTGACCAGCTTTCTTACACTGCTCAAGCACGCCGACTTCCTGGTAGGCAATTCCAGTGCCGGAGTCCGCGAAACCCCCGTCTACGGCGTCCCCTCGATCAACATCGGTTCACGCCAGGCCAACCGCTTCGTCTGCCCGTCCATAGCCAACGTTGCCGGTCGGGTGCCCGACATTCTCACAGCCATGGAAAACGCGCGCGCCGCCACCTGCTTCGAGCCGGTCTACCACTTCGGACGCGGCGACAGCGCCAGACACTTCCGCGCTGCCCTTGCCGACGAGGCCGTATGGCAGACCCCCCGGCAGAAACAGTTCGTGGACATCATCCAGCCCTTGCCCACCCCGCAGCCGCAGGCGGAAAAGACGGGGCCGCGCTCGCGGCGGCTGGCACTGGTCAAATAGACCGGGCGACCGAAAGGGCATCCCCGTCCACGGCCCGCCCATGGGGAAACAGGTTGCAGTCGTACCGGGGCAGGGCCAGCGGTCGTCGACGCAGATCCCACGGGGCGATGTCGCGGTCCTCCACGTTGAAGGCGAACCGCACCCCATGGCGCGCAAGGATCGTCTCGGTGAGGGGACCGAAGCTGTGCCACCCCCCGTACGGATAGGCAAACCACTCCACGCATCTGCCGATCACGCCGGAAAGCGCTTGCAGGCTGCCGGTTATCTCCGCCTCCTGCTCCAGCGGCGAAAGCCTGGACAGCAACTCGTGCGTGCGGGAATGTCCGCCCACGATCATGCCCATGCGCTCAAGCGCCCGTACGTCACTCTCTGTCATGTACAGGCGTGATGCCCATGCCGTGCCGGAAAGATGCGACGCGCAAAGGGCATCCAGCAACGCCTGGCGCTCCGTTCCGCTTGCCTGGTAGTTCAGGATCCGCTTGAAGCGTGCGGCGGGTCCTTCGGGCTGATGCCGGTAGGTATCCGCGGCACGCCGTGCATCTCCCTCGCCCGGCAGGCGCCGGTCGCCCAGCAGCCCGTCCAGGGCATCCAGCATGGCACCCCCCCCATGGCGCCCCAGCAACAGGTGGATGCGGTGGACATCCAGTATGCGCCCTGTCTCCAACGGTGCCGTGGGCACGAAAAACACGCCAAAGGTACCCCGGCGCTCCAGTTCGTGCGCCACCAGTTGGGCGTGCTCGACCAGCCCGTCGTCGAACGTGGGGACGAATACGTCAGGCAGGGGCTGGCCCCGTTCCAGAGCTTCCTCGAATTCCTCGCGGGAGGCCAGGCGCCCCACGCTCTCGAACCAGTCGAGCTGACGGCGGAACGAATCGAAGTCCAGGTACGTGAAATACGGAAGCTCCGGATCGTGGCGCCTCACGTAGTGGTACATGACCGCCTTCACAGGACGGTCTCCAGCCACGCCCCCACGGTGCCGAGAAACGCGGTGGCCTGCCCGCGCACCATGACCATGCTTGCCTCATACCGCTTGCGCAGCCCCGGCAGGTCCTTCAGGCTGGCATCCAGCAGCCCCGCAAGGTTTGCGGCGAAGTCCGGATCAGCCGTGGCAAGGCAGCGGTCGGGCAGGTTCACCTCGCGGTAGAGTTCCCGGATCTGCGGGTGCGTCACGAACCCGATGGAAGGCACATTCAGGCCGATGCTGCACACGTTGGTATGGAACCGATTGCCCATGTTGAGGGCACAACGGGCGTAGGTATCGAAGATGTAGCGTTCGGACCCCGGCCCGTGCAGGTAGGGCGCCACCGTGGTGCGCCGCCGCAGGAGCGGGTCGGGGAATCGCTGGCAGAATTCGCTGATCAACGAAAAATCCTTCCAGATGTGCGGGTAAAGGACCAGGTTCAGATCCGGATTCCGGGTCAGGCTGTCGGCAAGAACGGACGCAAGGTCATCAAGAAAGCGCCGCACCCCGGAGCCATCCTGCCCGCCGAAACGGAAATCCGGCATGTCGCCCGCAAGATTCAGGCCGATGGTCCTGCAATCATCCTGCAGTTCCGGATGGTAATGGGACTCTGGCCGCACGAAGAAACCACCGTCCGGCATCATGTGCAGACGATCGGCGTACGCATCCCCCAGCACGGTGCGGGCAGACTGCTTGGAGCCGTCGTTGCGCACCGAAACCAGGCAACGCTCGCTGGCCAGCACCATGTCAAGGAACCCTTTGAACCGCTCGACGCAGACCTCGGGCGCGCCCATGTACGGGTCGAGCCCCAGCGCGTAGAAAAGCGTGGGCGTGCGGATCATGCCCATTATTTCCTGCGGGATCGCCACGCTCGTGCCCGTGGGGGAATGCTCCACCCACAACTCGAAGTAGTTACCCCCGCCGATGACCAGCAAGTCGTACGTGTTGGCAAGGGCGGCGAAATCCTTATCAAACGCACGCATTTTCCAATAAAATTCGCGCATTTCAAGCTGATGGAAATGAAACCTGTACCCGGGAAGGCAGGTGCGCCACAATTCATGCACGCCATTGTGGTTGGCGTTGTCGCCTATGTTGCCCTCGAAGCTGGCAAGATGGAGTACGCGTACGTCTTTCATGGACGAACATCCTTGTCGGCAAGTTCCGAAACAAGAGGGGCATAAGGCGCATCCGTACCATTCACGCAGTTCCCGCACAGCGTGTTTTCCAGGCTTGCATCCATGTGGCGCTTGCGCATGGTGGCACACAACGGAGAATTCCAGGCTTCCGCAAGCGGGGTCACGTTAAGGTCCACTGCGGCCAGCGCATTCTTGAAGTCGAAGCAGCACAGATTCAGGTATCCTTCTGCCGTCACATGCAACCGATTGAACACCATGGGGCACGGGGCACGGAAAAAGCGCTCCACCTCCACCCCTTCCTCGCCGGGAACCCTGCAGGTGCCGTGCACGTAAAATTCGTCGATGCGGGGTGCGAACTCGTCGCGCAGGGCCAGAATGCCCTCTTTCGTGGCGGCGGTATACGTGGAGGATACGTAAATCTTGAAAGCGGCGCCCGATTCTTCGCGGTACGCGATGACGCGACGCAGGCGGTCTATCACATGGGAAAAGACATCAAGACCATGCGTTGCTGCATAGTCGTCCGGCTTCCCTGCATTGATGGAAAATTTGAATGAATCAATGCCCGCATCAATGACGGCGACATAACTTTTCCACGATCCTACCGAGCCATTTGTGGAAAGATACACATATTCGTAGCCAAGCTGCTTGGCCAGGGCCACCATGTCTGCCAGCCTTGGATTGAGAAAAGGTTCCCCCCGCAGGTAGAATCCCACCTCGCGCGTACCCAGGGCATAGGCCTGGGTCAGGATGGAGGCGGCCCTGTCCATGGGAAGATTCCTGTGGCGGTGCGGTCGCTTGTCATTGCCGCAGAACAGGCAGGACTGATTGCAGGCGCTGCTTGGCTCCAGCATCAGCACATGCGGAAAGGGTGGCTGTGCCTCGAACACGGTTGCCTTGGCGATGGTCTTGATGCGTTCACGTATGCTCATTGCGGTCTCCGTTGCTTATTGCCGCCGCTGGTAGACGGCATCGAACCCATGCTCCATCAGACGTTCGTGCTGGACCCGGGAAATGAACCGTCCGTCTCCCAGGCACTCCAGCACCGCCCGCACATCCGGATCATCCGCCAGTTGCGCCAGGTTCTCCTGCATCCACACGCACCCGTCCTGCGGCTGGGGCGTAAAGCGCGTCCAGATGCGGCCGCAAATCTGCGAAAGGTAGTAGGCCAGCCAGGCCTCTCCTTCATGAACGGGCGGCACGTCCGGAGTCGCCAGCGCATCTTCGATGCGCCGGAGGTACTCCTCGCGATTCCGGGGGAGCGGAGTGAACGACAGCCCGGCGTAGAACGCCTCCGCCATCATTTCCACCTTGCGGCCCAGGATGGCAGCCTCAAGCCCCAGCGTGGTGACGAAGGGCAGCACCAGCCTGCAGGACCGTATCAGGTCATAGGTGTTGACCGTGGCATCGCAACGCAGCAGGCGAAAGCGGTCACTCGCCCCGAATTGCCGTTCCAGCGCATCCAGCATCGCGTCGTTGCGATTCGCAAGACGCGCTTCGTAGGGGTGCTGCCGCACCAGTACGGTGGCGCTCGTGCGATCCAGGATGTGCCCGATCGTCACGGTGAGCCATTCGCTGGAATCGTTGAACAGACGATGCTTTCCGAGCGCCGACGAGTCGTTCTCCAGATTGAGCGGAAACAGCACGTCACCCCGCACCGCATCCCTGTCGGGCGATGCCGTACCGGCGGAAACAGGTTGGAAGTGGTACTTGTCCACACCCTCGAGGCGAAGACGCAATTCCCGCGCACCGATTTCACGGGCAAGACCCACCACGTGCGGGTCGTCTGCCAGAAGCGGGCCGAGCACCTTGGGCACGTCGTCCAGGTGCGCCGCCACGGAATTGACACCCGTGGAAACGGACCCGGGGCCGCTATCGTAGGTAGTGACAACCGTGCCAGCCTTGCGCCCGGCATGCAGCAACAGGCCCGTGTGGCGAAAGATGCCGCCCGGCAGGACAAGCCGGGGCGGCGCGTAATCCCTGAAGAATCCCAGTATGCGCGGCAGGGAGGGGGCAATGGCGGCAAACTGTTCGGCCGTATGTCGCGCCAGTTCCCGGCAGGGGACCGGCGACTTCCACCACCACAAGGCATTTAGCGCGGCCAGTCGTCTGGCGGCATCCAGGTCGTCCCGGTCATGCGGAGCTTCCGCGCACTCGCTCAGGCGCACCACGGGAAACCCGGCCCGGACCATCCCCTCGATGGCGACGGCGATGCCCGCCTGCTCATCGGAAGGCACCCGGAACGCCGGAAGGTCGTCCCATACCAGCACCACCTCCCGTCCTGCCTGCCGCAACAGCATGGCCACGGTCATGCTGTAGAAGGGAACCAGGGTGGCCAGCCAGGGCGCCAGATAGACGAACACGGGCGAGCCGCCCCGCACCGGGTTACCCCCCTCTTCCAAGGCCCTGGACTGGAAGGCCAGAAAGGCCTGCACCATTGCACCGTACGTCATGGCCTGATTTCCAGCACGTAGCAGTTGATCAGTGTGCAGAGACCGTTGGTAAGCAGGCGCTGCCCACTCTCGTCCCGGAACGTCCATGACCGGAAAGGATTATCCGAAACGGGGGCAACATCCACGTCAAGAAGAAACGGCTCGAAGGTGTGCCTGTCCGGGCCGAGCAGATCGTCCAGGCAACGGGAAACGCCGGCCCGGGAATGAATGTACAGGGTGGTCCAATCCCCGGCATCTCCGGCTGCACGATAGCGGCTGGCCACATCCAGGGGGTAGGGATTGAAAATGCCAAACAGGTAAACGCGCCCCCCCGGCTTCGTCCAGCCCACCAAGGTTTCGAGTGCGGGCTTGATCTCGGGCAGCGAAGAATGCACGCCGTTCATGAAAACAAAATCTTGACTCCCTGCTTCCATCCGGGCCGCATCAGTGACCGAACCCACCGAAAACCGGGCTGCAGGCACCATGCTCTGGGCCTTTTCCACAAGTTCCGGCACAAGATCGAAGCCAGTCCCGATGGCCTGAGGATGCACCTTCAGGAAATGGTACAAAAATTCCCCGGCGGCGCAGCCCGCATCGCACACCTTGGCCCCCGGGGGCACACCAACCCTGTCCGCGACCAACGCTGCAAGGTGCTTGAAAATTTCCTTGGGCTGCTCGTAGCGGTTCTCATGCAGGTAAATTTCGCGATCACGGGTTTGGCTGGACATGGTTCCTTCCAGTGTTCTGCGGTGAGTTTACTGCGCCCTTCATGCACACTTCATACCAACAACACGGTCAACAACCACCTCTCCCCACAGCTGCCGACCACCCAACCTGGTGGGCACGCAGTGAAACATCCCGCATGCCCGCATGCCGCACAGGCACGCCACATGCATGGCGGACGACATCTCTTCGTGCCCTCCCTGCGGATTGTACCGCCTGCACGGTTGCGCTACCCTGCATCGCGGCAGCACTCACCGCCATCCACAGCCACCCCAACCTCGGCAGGTTTCGATGTCGGACCACCTGGAAGCATTTCTACCGTCAGAAGACCGGGACTACCTGGTTTCCGCCATCGTTTCCGTCTACAAGGCCGAACGGTTCCTTGCCGGGTGCCTGGACGACCTGCTGGCCCAAACCATTGCCGACGACATCGAGATCGTCATCGTCGATTCCTGCTCGCCCCAGAACGAACGCGCCATCATCGACACCTACCTCGCGCACCACGGCAACATCACCTACCTGCGCACCCCCCAACGCGAAAACGTCTACGCCGCGTGGAACCGTGGGGCGGCGGCGGCGCGGGGCCGGTACCTGACCAACGCCAACAGCGACGACCGCCACCACCCCGCCTGCCTCGGCCTGCTGGCCGCCGCGCTGGAAGAACGCCCCGACCACGTGCTGGCATACGGCACCAGCTTCACCACCGGCACGGAAAACGAAACCTTCGCCGAGAACGACAGGTCGCGCCCCTTCCTCACGCCCGCACCGTTCGCCCCCGCCACGCTGCTGTATTTTCCCTTCGGCCCGCAGCCCATGTGGCGGCGCGACCTGCACGACAGGATCGGCCCGTTCGACGCCACATACTCCGCCGCCGGGGACTGGGATTTCGCCATCCGGGCATCGCTGGCGGGCGGGGTGGCGCACGTGCCCGAAGCCATGGGCCTGTACCTTGCCCATCAGGGGGCCATTACCTTCCGTGATGACACCATGCGCAAGGAAAACGAGCGGATACGCCGTTTCTGGCGCAGGGCGGACGTCATCGAACAACTGTACGCCATGGCGGGCGCCCCCTTGGCAACGCCGGAACAGCAGGCCGACGTCCACCACGACATGGGGCTGCGCGCCCTGGAATTTCTGACGCCGTGGTCGGATGGCGCGTTCGGGCAGGATGCGGACTTCGCGCGCCGCTGCTTTCTGCATGCCCTGCGCCTGGCCCCCGGTCGCGACGCCCCCAGGCTGTCGCTGGCCATTGTCGATGCCCTGCGGGGGGACGTGCACAAGGCCGTCACGACGCTGGACGAACTGCGCGCTGGCCCGTGCGCGGCACTGGCGGAACGGAACCTGCGCGTCATCGCACGGGCCGCATCCAGGCCCGGCCACCTGCTTTCGCTGCGCCACGCCCCCTCGCCGCTGGGCTTTCCCCCGCAACTTTCGCTGGCCGCCGCCCATGTCGCGGACATCCCGTCCTCCAGCACAGGCAGCACGGGCAGCACAGGCAGCACGGGCAGCACAGGCACGGGGCGGGACGGTGCCGACCGCACCGGAGCGCCCCGCGTGCTGCTGTTCGGCGAATCCTTCCCGCCCGACCAGGGAGGGACGGCCCCCCGTACTGAAAAATCGGCAAAGCCCCCCCGCCCTGAAAAAACGGAGACGGCCCGCCAACTGGAAGAACTGGGCGCGGCACTCGCGCAGTCGGGATATGCCCCGCACGTGGTGACCGGGCCACGCCCGGAGCGCGCGGAACCTGCCCCGCACGGCATCGCCGTCACCGAAACCGGACTATGGGGCACCCCCGGCCTGCCCGACCTGTACCGGCTGGACCGGCTGGCCGAAAGCGGCGTCACCCGCGCCGCCCTTCTCGCGGGCCCTCCCGGCGCGTGGCTGCTGCCCGCATGCAGGCTGCTGCGCAAGC
>NZ_VRYY01000660.1 GCF_015731765.1 Nitratidesulfovibrio oxamicus | reverse complement strand
GCGGCGGCGGTTTCGGTGGCGCGGGCAGACTGCATGCGCGCGCCGCCCGCCGCGTCTTCCACCTGGGTAGCCAGCACACCGGCGGATGCCGCCACCTCGCGGGCAATGTCCACGGCCTGCGCGGCCACGGCGGCGATCTTCTCGTTCTTGGCGCGGATGTCCGCCTCCTGCCGCCGGATGGTGGTCAGGTCGAAGTACAGGGTGAAGGCCCCGGTCTGGTTGTTGTCCAGGTCGAACATCGGGTTGGCGTTCACTTGCAGGATGTGCTCGCCGCCGTCGCCGGCCACGGTCATTTCGCCTTCCACGCGGGCGCGGGTTTCCAGCGCCTCGTCCGACCGGGTGCGGCGGCTGGCGTCGCCGAAGAAGAATTCGCCCACCCGCTGGCCGTGGTAGTCGGCGGGCTTGCCCGGTTTGCCCGCAAGGTCCAGCAGAATCTGCCCCACGAAGGTGATGCGGCCCGCGTTGTCCAGGGTCATGCACGGGAAGGTGCGCGAAATGGCGTCCAGGATGCCCTGGGCAAAGCCCAGCCGGTCCTTCAGTCGGGCCACCATGTTGCGGATTGAGCCGCGCAGGGCGTCCAGTTCTGCCGGAAAGCTGCCGTCGATGGCCGCGTTGAAGTCCCCCCCGGCCACTGCCTCGGCGTAGCTGCCCAACCGGTCGATGGGGGTCATGATGCGCGCCACGATGCTGAAGGCCACGGCGCAGGCGGCAGCCAGAAACACCCCCAGCGCGATGACGGCGGCCACGGCCATGCGGGTGCCGGTGGCGGAGGTCATGCCCTCCACTTCCGCGCTGGCGGCCAAGGCCTCGGCGGAGTCCATCTGGGCCACCAGCGCCCAGCGGGTGCCCAACACCTGCACCGGCTGCCACGCGGCCAGCACGGCGCGTCCGCGCGGGTCGGTGGTCAGATCGGAAGAGCA
>NZ_VRYY01000659.1 GCF_015731765.1 Nitratidesulfovibrio oxamicus | reverse complement strand
CGTGCCCATGCCGCCCGACGCTGCGGCGCAGGACAGGCTGCGCGCCGGGCTGTTCCCGCACCGGCGCATGCAGGCGGGCGGGCCGCTGAAATTCTGCCTGGTGGCGGAGGGGGCGGCGCACGTCTTTCCGTGCATGCACCCCACCTGGGAATGGGATACCGCGCCGGGCCAGGCGCTGCTGGAAGGGGCAGGCGGCATGGTCACCCTGCTGGACGGCTCGCCGCTGGCCTACAACAAGCCCGACTTGCGCAACGGATGCATTCTGGCAGTGGGGCCTGCCGCCTGCGTGGCGGGCGCTTGCGCCGAAAGGCAGGACGCTCCGGCCTGAGCCGCAGTGCGGCATTGCGGTTTGACGCCGCGCAATGGCGCGCTGGGCCGGAAGGGTAGACAGGCCGGGGTGCGTGGGGAGCGCATGGAGGCTGAACGGGGCGCAGATGCGCCCTTTTCTGCGCGCTGTGTTCCGGGGCTGCCTCTGAATCAGGCCGGCCCTAGCGTTCCGCCCACAGGGCCCGCCCCCCCTTCACGCGCAGCCGGGCCAGGGGCAGGCCGCGCCAGTAGAGCAGGGCGGCGGTGGCGGTGCGGGGGGCGTCGATGCTGCGCCCGGTGAGCACCCCGGCGATGTCAGTCGGGGCGTCCATGTGCAGCAGCGCGATGTCTCCCCCTCCGCCTGACCCGTCCTGCCTGCCTTGTCCGGTGGGGTCTGTGGGATATGGGGGATATGGGGGATATGGGGGGTACGGCATCAGGGTGCGCAGCCGGGGCGAGGGACGGATGCCGTCCTTGCCCCACTTGCCCAGCGGGTAGCCGCGCCACCGCAATGCGGCGGGCAGCCGTTCCAGCGCGGGCCGGGGCAGGAAGTAGGCGGTGTCGCCAAAGGGCGCCACCACGCCGTCGGGCAGCAGGGCCGGGTCCAGCCCGGTGTCGGG
>NZ_VRYY01000658.1 GCF_015731765.1 Nitratidesulfovibrio oxamicus | reverse complement strand
TGGTGCCTGCCGCCGCCCGGCGCATTCCCGCGCCGCTGCGCATCCCGCTGCTGCACCTGCTGGGCGTGGGCCGCATCGACTCGCTGTACCGGGCCATGCCGCAGGGCGGAACGCCGCTGGACTTCGCCCGCCTGGCCCTGGACGTGCTGGGCGTGTCCGTGCGGGCGGAGGCCGAGGGCTTCGAGGGCGTGCCCGCCACCGGTCCCCTGATCATGGTGGCCAACCATCCCTTCGGCGCGCTGGAAGGGCTGGTGCTGGCCAAGGCCCTGCTGCCGGTGCGGCCCGACCTGCGCTTTCTGGCCAACTACATGCTGGCGGCGGTGCCGGAACTGCGCGAGCTGATCTTTTCCGTGGATCCCTTCGGCGGCGACGGGGCGCAGCGCCGCAACATGGCGGGCCTGCGCCAGGCCATCCGCCACGTGGGCGAGGGCGGCGCGCTGGTGGTGTTTCCCTCCGGCACGGTATCGCACCTGCAACCCTCGCGGCGCGAGATCACCGACCCCACGTGGCAGTCCACGGTGGGGCGGCTGGTGCGCCGCACCGGGGCCGACGCCCTGCCGCTGTACTTTCACGGGCGCAATTCCATGCTCTTCAACCTGATGGGCCTGCTGCACCCCGCAGCGCGCACGGCCCTGCTGCCCAAGGAACTGCTGCGCAAGCGCAACACCACGGTCACCCTCAGCGTGGGGCGGCCCGTGGCCGCCGCCACCCTGAACGAACTGCCCGACGACGAGGCGCGCACCGCCTACCTGCGCATGCGCTGCTACGCCCTGAGACCCAAGCCGCGCCGGGTGCTTTCGCTGCCGCTGGCCCTGCCCATGTCGAAGAAGGGGCGCGCGGTGCCCGGCGCCACGGAGGCGGACACCGCTTCCGGCGGCCCTGCCAGCCCGGTAGGCCAGATCGGATCAGCCGGGCAGGCCGGGCAGGTC
>NZ_VRYY01000657.1 GCF_015731765.1 Nitratidesulfovibrio oxamicus | reverse complement strand
GCACCGGGCTGGGCCGCAAGGGCCAGCGCCAGGACGCGCCCCAGGCGCAAGGTGTCGCCGGGGCCGGGCAGCCGCAGGGTCAGGACCGTGTCATCCCCGATGGGCTGGTCGGACTGAAGGGGCCGGGCTGAATGCGCTGGGGCCATGCGCCCGACGGCTACGCGCCCGCAAGGGTGCGCAGCACGTCCTCCTTGCCGATGACGCCCACCAGTCCGCCCGCGTCCACCACGGGCAGGGTGTGGTACTTGGAGTCCACCATCAGGCTGGCCACTTCGTCGATGGGCGTTTCAGGCCCCACGGTGACCGGGTCCGGCGTCATGGCCTGGCCCACGTTGGTGGCGGAGATCTTGCGCATCTCCTCGTCCAGGTCGCTCATGGAACGCAGGGGTATGAAGCCGTCAAGCACGGTGAACAGCGTCGGCAGGTTCAGCTTCTTGTGCTGGGCGATGAGGTCGCTCTGGCAGATGACGCCGACGAGGGTTCCCTTGCCGTCCACCACGGGCAGGCCGTTGAACTTGCGTTCAATCATGATGCGGGCCGCTTCGGCGATGCCGGTTTCCGGGGTGACAGTGATGGGGGCGGCGGTCATGATGTCCTTGGCTAGCAGCATGGAGGGTGCTCCTTTCGCGCGCGGGGGATGGCGTCGGCGATTTCGCTCGGGGTGTTGCCCCGTGCGGGGTAGTCGTGCAGCAGCAGTTGCCCGGCCTTGGCATGCAGATATGCGGCAAGGCAGGCGGCCACCTCTGGCGGTGTTCCCTGCGCCAGCAGGGCGCCGGCAAGGCCGGAAAGCACGTCGCCCGAACCGGCGACGGCAAGCGTGGGTGCGGCAAGGGGAATGATGGTGATGGGCCGGTCGCGCCGGGTGACGAGGCTGCCCGCGCCCTTGAGCACGAGCACCCCCGCGCAGCGCGCCGCGAAGGCCCGTGCCGTG
>NZ_VRYY01000656.1 GCF_015731765.1 Nitratidesulfovibrio oxamicus | reverse complement strand
GTCCGAATCTGGGGTGGCGACCAGCCCTTCGGGCCGCAGGGCCAGCGGCGCGCAATCGTCGCCGCCGCACAGGCAGCCGCCCGGCAGGGGCAGGCCGAAGGCCGTGCACGCCGGGCCGTCCAGCACGTTGACCGGCCCCATGAAGCGCGCCACGTCGAGCGACACGGGCCGGGCGTACAGTTCCGCCGGGGTGCCGAACTGGGCCAGCCGACCGTGCAGCATGACCCCGATGCGGTCGGACACGGCGAACGCCTCTTCCAGGTCGTGGGTGACGCTGAGGGTGGTCACCCCGTAGCGGCGCACCGTGTCGCGCACGTAGGCGGCCATCTCCAGGCGCAGGGTGCGGTCCAGGTTGGCGAAGGGTTCGTCCAGCAGCAGCAGGGCCGGGTTGCACACCAGCGCGCGCGCCAGGGCCACGCGCTGGCGCTGCCCGGCGGACAGGTGGGCCGGGTAGCGGTGGGCCAGTTCTCCGATGGCGAAGTCGGCCAGCATGTCCCCGGCCCGCTGGATGCGCTGGCGGCGGCCCATGCCGCGCGCCCGCAGGCCGAAGGCCACGTTGTCGCGCACGGTCAGGTGCGGGAACAGCATGTAATCCTGAAAGACCAGGATCACCGCGTCGTCGTGCCCGTCCGGCGGGGTGACGGTGAACCCGCCCGCATCGTACGGGTGCAGCCCGGCCAGCACCCGCAGCAGGGTGGTCTTGCCCACGCCGGAAGGCCCCACGAGGCAGGCCATCTCGCCCTGCGCCAGACGGAAGGTGACCTCGCTGAACACTGGCGGGGGCGGCGCGGGGTGTCCGTTGTTCCCGGCCTGTGACGAAGGAGAAGGCCGGTCATGCCCATCAGGCTGATCAGGCTGGGCAAGCAACTCGGGCCGCTCGGGCCGGACCTGCGGCAACGGCGCGCGCCGCCCGGCGGCAAGGCCCACGGCCCG
>NZ_VRYY01000655.1 GCF_015731765.1 Nitratidesulfovibrio oxamicus | reverse complement strand
CAGCACCCGCCGGGCCGGATGGCGGCGCTTGAGCAGCCGCATCACGCACACCCCGTCCAGCAGGGGCAGGCCGCATTCAATGACGGCCAGGTCCGCCGCCAGCCGCTCGCACCCCTCCAGCGCGGCACGCCCGTCCGACGCCTCGCCGCACACACGCACCCCTTCCAGCCCGCGCAGCAACACCTTCAGCCCTTCGAGCATCAGCGGCTGATGCGCTGCAATGAACACGTTGCGCCCGCTTTCCATGTTGCCCTCTCGGAGCCCCCGATTCCTGCATCCCGGTCACCGCGCCCCACACCCGCGCCATACAGTGACCTCACCGCCAAACAGGCGCACAACCACCACTTTGGAAAGTGTCACCCTACGCAGATTCAGGGGAACACTACCATGAAAATACCGTCACGCTCAACGCCCAAAATACCGTATCATCAGGTTTACAACCTCGTGGCTTCATGGTTTCTGCGATACCATGGTCCAGTGCCCTCCGCGCGCCGCCAGCGAACAGGTGAGGCGCGCCGGTTTCCACCACCGCAGGCAGGAGGTAGCATCCATGCGCAGAAGCGTGACCAGCATCACCCAGAATGCCGTGCTTGGTGCGCGGCGGTCCAAGTGGGTTGCCCAGCAGATCGGGAAGCCCTACCCCACCATGATGAGGGAACTGAACCCGCACGACCACAGCGCCAAGCTGGGTGCGGATACCCTGCTGGAAATCATGCGGGTGACACACGACGTGGCCGCACTTGAGTACATGGCCCAGGAAATGGGCTATCAACTCACTCCCCGCGCGGATGACGCCGCTGGCGGCAAGCAGTCCTGAGCGTGCGGGCGGCCGCCCCCCATGCGCAATCATGTGGCAGCCGCCCGTGCCGTTCACGTCGGCGCCCTTGCCCTTCCAGGCCCCGCAGGCCGGGCTGCCCCGGCGGCCTTGGCTGGCCC
>NZ_VRYY01000654.1 GCF_015731765.1 Nitratidesulfovibrio oxamicus | reverse complement strand
GGGGGGCGAACGGGCTGCGGGTGAGCGGCACGGGACCGCCGGGGACGCGCTACGGGGCGTCGTCGCCCACGTCGTCGGCGCGCTCGGGATCGGGGGTCACCAGTATGCGGTCGATGCGTCGGCCATCCATGTCCACGATCTCGAAGCGGTGGCCGCGCCAGCGCAGGGCATCGCCCATGGCGGGCATGCGCCCCAGCCGGTGCAGCATGAACCCGGCCAGGGTCTCGTACGAGCCGGGCCGGTCATCAGGCTCTTCCGCTGGACCCAGCCCGGCCAGCGAGCACATTTCGTCAAAGGGCAGCAGGCCGTCCAGCAGCCAACTGCCGTCCTCGCGGCGCACCGCCGCCGGGTCGGGGGCGCCGCTTTCATCGGGCAGTTCGCCCACCACGGCCTCCAGCACGTCGTTGGGGGTGACCACCCCCTGCACCTCGCCGTATTCGTCCACCACCAGCGCGAAGGGCAGCCCTTCGGAGTGGCGGAACAGGTCCAGCAGGGTCAGGGCGCGGGCCGTTTCCGGGATGTACAGGGGCTGCCGGATGAAGCCGTCCATGGGAATGTCCGGGGCGGACAGCCGGGCGGCCAGGAAATCGCGCGCCTTCAGCACCCCGGTGGCGGCGGCAATGTCGCCCCGCGCCACGGGAAAGCAGGAATGGGACGACTGTGCGATGCGCAGCATGTTCTCCGCGTCGGGCATGTCCAGGTCCAGCCATTCCACCTGCGAGCGGTGGGTCATCAGCGCCCCCGCCCGCCGGTCGCCCAGCCGGAAGATGCGCTCCAGCATGTAACGCTCGGCGTGCTCCACCACGCCCGATGCCGCACCCTCGCCGATGAGCCCCCGGATGTCCTCTTCCGTCACGGCCCTGTCGCCGCCTTCGGGCAGGCGCAGCAGGCGCGAGGCCGCGCGTGACGACGCGCTGAGCAGGCGCACCAGCGGCAGGGCCAG
>NZ_VRYY01000653.1 GCF_015731765.1 Nitratidesulfovibrio oxamicus | reverse complement strand
GCCGCCAAGACCGCCCGCCAGCACTCCCCCCAGAGGTGATGCGCCCCCGCCCTTGGCCAGCAATGCGGCAAAACGCGGGTCGGCAGCGCCGCGCTGGCCCGCCTTGGGGACGGCGCCGGCGCGCCGGGTACCTTCGGTGGCTCGTCCTTCGACCAGTGTCTGAAGGGCGTCCATGGAGATGTTCTTTCCGTAGGCCATGCGCAATCCTCCTGCCGCCGGGGGAACGGAGTGGCGGCGCAAGGGGCAAAGCAAGGGCAATGCCAGCAGGAGCACACTGCCTTGCATGACGGCGGGTTGCGGACACGTGCCGGACATCCGGCAACGGCAGGCGGGTGGTGGATGCGGCAATTGCGTCAAGCCGCCGACGGCGGCCCGGAAGCGGCATTCCAGAGGGGGCTCCGCCAGGGGCAGGTGGGTGAACGCCGTGGAGCGGAACCTACCTTCGACCACGCGGGAAACGAGAAAGGCCCCGTGCCTGCGCGCGGGGCCATGCCGGTGCAAAACGGCAGCGGACGAGAACCGAGCTACCTTGCGACGGGGGGCGTACCGCCAGGGCCGGATCCGGCGGCCTTGCCGCCCGCATTGCCCCCGGCGCTTCCGGAACCGCCATCGTCGCGCGGGCGGTAGTAGCGCATGGCTTCGGGCAGCATGGCCCGCAGCGCGTCAATGCGCTTGGCCTCGGTGGGGTGGGTGGACATGAAGTCCGATTTGCCCTTGCCGCCCGACTGCTTGAGCATCTTCTGCCAGAATTCGATGGCCGCGTGCGGGTCGTATCCGGCCTTGGCCATGAGCAAAAGCCCGATATGGTCGGCCTCGTACTCCATCTCGCGGCTGTTGGGCAGCATGACGGCCATGTTCATGGCCCCGGCGTAGCCGTCGCCCACGGCCTGGGCCGCCTGCGACGAACCGCCCGCCGCCGCCACGCCCACCATGGCGGCCAGCTGGCCCACCTG
>NZ_VRYY01000652.1 GCF_015731765.1 Nitratidesulfovibrio oxamicus | reverse complement strand
CGCGCCGGTGCGGGGCCAACCGGGCCGCCACCACCGCCGCCGTCTGCGGGTGGCCCTCGGCCAGCCGCGCGGCAAGTTCCGAGTCGGGCAGCACCTGCAGGCGGTCGTGGACCGATTCGGCGGATTCGGTCTGCTCCGGGGCCAGCAGCACGGAATCATCGGACAGCAGATCGGCCAGCGGCAGCAGCATGGACAGGGGCAGCACCAGCAGCACGCGGCCTGCCCACGGAGTTGGAGATCGCGGGAACACGGGGGACGGGGAAGGCGATGCGTCAGCCAAGGCAGGGGACGGGGCCAGTTGCCGGGGAAGGGACGGACCTGCCTGACTTTTCGCTTGCGGCACGGCTGCGGGCGACAGCCAGTGCAGCGTCACAGTGAATGGCGTGGCCACCAGCGGCTCGCCAAGGGCCTCCCAGTCGGGGCGCAGTGCCTCGCGGGCGTGGGCTGGCTGGCCGCCCGGTTCACCGGGGGGAGCATCGCAGCCGGAGGTTTCGATTTCGAAGTAGGGCAGAAAGGCCCATTCAAGGTCCAACTGCAACTGGCGGCCAAGATGCACGCACAGTCCGGACTCCGCATGGCCGGGCAGCCAGCCGCTGCGGTTGCCCGAACCCGGCAGCGAAGATACGGGAACGCCGCCGGACCGGGGGGGTTCCAGGCCCGTAGCCGGACCGCCCGCCGGACCGCCTGCCGGACCGTCCGCAATTGAGCGCGGATCCACGCCAAGGCCCAGCCAGACAAGCGCATCACGCAGGGAATGGTCGAACAGCAACGCGGCCATGCCTTCCAGCGGCACCACGCCGAAGCGGTGCATGGCGGGCCGCGTCAGCAACCCGGCGCACCCGGCCATGTCGCACAGTTGCGTCTCGTCGGGGGTGACCACGCACCCCACGCCGCACAACGTGCCGATGCGCCGTGCGGCGGCGTCGGCGAAGCGGCGCAGGATGCGCTTGAGCAAGGG
>NZ_VRYY01000661.1 GCF_015731765.1 Nitratidesulfovibrio oxamicus | reverse complement strand
GACGTGGGCCAGCACCAGATGCGCACCGCCCAGGCCTATCCCCTGCGCGGCCCGCGCCGCTGGCTGACCTCCGGCGGTCTTGGCACCATGGGGTTTGGTTTGCCCGCCGCCATCGGCGCGGCGCTGGCCCGGCCCGAGGCCACGGTGCTGTGCTTCACCGGCGACGGCAGCCTGCAGATGAACATTCAGGAACTGGCCACCGCCGCCGAGGAAGGGGTGAACGTCAAGATCCTGTTGGCCGACAACAATGCCCTGGGTCTGGTGCGCCAGCAGCAGGAACTGTTCTACGAGGGGCGGTTGGTGGCCAGCGCGTACCGGCGCAAGGTGGACTTTGCGCGCATTGCCGAAGGGTTCGGCGTGCCCGCCGTGGATCTGGACGCCAGCGAGCAGCCGTTGCGCGATCTGGCCGATGCCCTGCATGCGCCCGGACCGTGCCTGATCCGGGTCACCGTGCCCGCCGGGGCCAACGTGTACCCCATGGTGCCCCCCGGCGCGGACAACCTGCAAATGATCGGCGGCGAGCCGGAACCGGGCGACGCCCTGCACGAAGATGCCGACGATTGCGACACCCATGCCGAAGCCACCGGAGACCGCCATGTCCACGCCTGATACCGCCCCGCACGACGCGCAGCCCCTTTCGCCCCGCCCCGCCTGCCCCACCGCATTGGCCCCGGACGCCCGCACGCTGGTGGCCCTGCGCCTGACCGTGAACAACCACCCCGGCGTCATGTCGCACGTGTGCGGGCTGTTCGCCCGGCGGGCCTTCAACGTCGAGGCCATCCTGTGCACCCCGGTGAACGGCGGCCAGGTGAGCCGCATCTGGCTGCTGGTGGACGAGGACGAACGGCTGGAGCAGATGGTGCGCCAGGTGCGCAAGCTGCACGACGTGCTGGACGTGCGCCGCCGCCCCGCCGGAGGCGAAGGGTTTGCACGGCTGGCCGAATGCATGGCCGCGTGGGAGCGCGAGACCGCCGGGCAGTAGCGCCGCCCCCTTCCGGGGAAAAACGACGCGTCCCGCCATGGCAGGTGCCATGGCGGGACGCGGGGATGGCCCCCTGCGGGGGGCGTCCGGTCTCCCGGAGGCTGTTTCCGATCAGGATTTCTGTTCGTTGGCAAGGAAAACGGGAAACAGCCCCTACCCGTCTTCGCGCATCTTGCGGATAAGCTCCTGCAACACGTGCGACTGCTGGGCCATCTCGGCCACGGCGGCGGCGGACTGGCGCATCACCTCGGCGGATTCGGCGGAAACCCGGCTGATGTCCTCTATGGATCGGTTGATTTCCTCGCTGGCGGCGGACTGCTCTTCGCTGGCCGTGGCAATGGACCGCACCTGGTCCGACACCGAGGCCGCCAGGTTCACGATGACTCCCAGCGACTCGCCCGACTCCGTGGCCAGGCGGGTCACCTGCTGCACGTGCTGCACCGTGTCGTCCACATGCCCCACGTTGCGGCGGGTGCCGCCCTGAATGCCCGCGATGGCCTGCCCCACCTCCTTGGTGGCCAGCATGGTCTTTTCGGCCAGCTTGCGCACTTCGTCGGCCACGACGGCGAATCCGCGTCCCGCGTCACCGGCGCGGGCCGCCTCGATGGCGGCGTTCAGGGCCAGCAGGTTGGTCTGGTCGGCGATGTCGTTGATCACGGTCATCACCCGACCGATGTCCTCTGCCTGGCGGCCCAGTTCGCCCATGTCGACCTTGAGCTGGTCGGCGGTCTGCTGCACCTGCCCGATGCCCGCCACCACCTGGCGCACCACGTCCTGGCCGCTCAAGGCCTTGTCGCGGGCGCTTTCGGCGGAACTGGCGGCCTCGCCTGCGCTGCGGGCCACTTCCAGCACGGTGGCGTTCATCTCTTCCATGGCCGTGGCGGTTTCCGAGACGCGCTGCATCTGGTGTTCCGCGCCCCGGCTGGCCTGTTCTATCTGCGCGGCCAGTTCCTCGGAGGCGGAGCCAAGCACGCCGGTGACGCCGGTCAGGGTGTCGGCGGCCTGCAACATGCCCTCGCGCTTGGCAGATTCGGCCCGGCGTGTGGCCGCCTCTGCTTCGGCAGAGGCCTGTCTGGCCCGTTCCGATTCGGCGCGGGCCTCCGCAGAGCGGGAATCGGCCTCGCCGATCTTGTCCTTCAGCGTGGACACCATGCGGCACAGGCATTCGGCCAGCACGCCCACCTCGTCGCGGGCATCCACGGTCAGGCATTCTTCCAGCGCCCCGCGCGATACGGCTTCGGAATAGGCAACGGTGCGGTTCAGCGGCACGGTGACCGACCGGGTGATGGCGATGGCGAATCCGGCCAGCACCAGCAGCGCCAGAATGGTGGCCCCGGCCAGCCGGAACATGGTGTCGCTGTAACTGGCGTCGGCTTCTTCGTTATCTGCCTTGGCCGCCTTTTCGATGATTTCGGTAAGCTGGTTGATGACCTCGCGCATGGCCTCGAACTTCACGCCCGTTCCGCCCAGCGAGCTTGCGGCGGCCTTCTGGCGCGCCGCCGGGTCGCCGGAAAGAGCGGCATCCACCACCGCGCGCGAAAGGGGCATCCATGCGGTGCGCGCGCTGTCGTATTGCGGAATGAGCGGTATTGCCGCGTCGTCCAGGGGTAGCTTCTTGTACTTGTTCCAGCGTTCGTCAGACTGGCGCAGGTTGTCTTCGTATTCCTTCTTCAGTCTGTCGATAAGCTTCTTGTCCGCAGGGTCTGCGAACAGCAGTGAACGCTCGGCCACCAGCAACTGTTGCAGGTCACGGTCGGCCTGTATCAGAAAATTCAGGCCGGGCAGCCGGACGTTGGAAACGTCCTTCAGGTTTTCCTGTATGATGCGCGCCCCCATCCAGCCTGCCGTGCCTGCGGCGCCGATGAAGAAGAATGCCAGCAACGAGAGGACGACAAGCCGGGTGGTGATGCCGAACTGGCGGAGAAATCTCATGATTATCCTCGAGCTTTGCGTGTTCGTGACTGACCTGTCGGTATCTTAACATAAGGGGATGGCCCACCTGCAAGTATAAACAGCGAGGTGCTCTCTGCGTCCTGCAGGCGGTTTCCGGATCGTCGTAACGAAGGCGACCCGCCGCAGCGTGCGCTGCGGCGGGTCGTGATACTGACGTGATCTCTCTGGAATGCGTCAGAACTCGTACTTCACTTGCAGCGCGCCGCTCCAACCCTGACGCATGCCGACGTAGCCCTGTGCGCCGAGGTCCACGGAAAAGCCGCTGTCCTCGGCAGGCTTCCACACCAGCCCCACTTCGCCCACGCCCGTGTCTCCGGCCAGCGACGGAGCGGCCACGCTTTGCCCGTTCACCGTGCTGCGTGCCGAACCCTCGAACTCGTGGTCCCACGCCGCCCCCACGTACGGACGGATGTTGGCGGTAAGGTTGTGGCTCAGGCGCGCGCCCGCGCGCAGCCGCTGCGAGTCCACCGCGTCGAAATCCAGGTCGTCGCCAAGGACGGTTGCGGAACTGCCCTCGGTGCGGGTCCAGAAGTACTTGCCGTACATGTCGAGGTCGGTGGTCTCGTCCAGTTCCCACACGTAGCCAAGGCCGCCGTGCGCGCCCACATAGCCGGAGGTGGTCTGATACGAGGCCCGGCCCAGGGCGGGGTTCAGGTCGTCGCTGCGGTAGGTGGTGTGCAGGCTCCCGGCGCGGGCCGAGGCTTCCGCGTACAGGCCCTCTAGCATGCCCTGCGTGGCCTCCAGCCGTGCCAGCAGGCCGCCGCCCTGATAGTTGCTGTCGCCCCAGGCGTGAATGGAATCGTCGCCGCCGGGGCCGTCGTTGTAGCTGTCGTACGAACCCACGCCCGCCTCGAAGAACGGCCCGGCCACCAGGTCCGCGCCATCCAGCCCGAAGCGCTTGGCAAGGCCCAGCATGAGCGACACGCCCCGCGCGTCCACATGCGAACCCGTGGCATAGGTGGACATGCCGCCTGAGGAGGAGCCAAACCCGCCCCAGCCGCCTTGCGCCGCTGCGCCCGCGCTGGCGGCGCGGGCGGACTGCTGGGCGCTGGTCATGCCCTGCCCGCCCGCCAGGTCGGCCCCCTGTGTCAGGGCGGCCACCCCGGCGGCCTGTCCTTCGGACGGGGACTTGCGGATACCCTCATGGCTGTCGGATACCGCGCTCACCGTGGCCTCCAGGGCGTTGCCGCCTGTCACGCCCAGCGTGAACGCATACGCCGTGGAAATGCCCTGCATGCCCGTGGTGGTGTTGGCAAGGGTAGGGTCAGCCGTCAGGCCGCCTGCGCCGGTGGCCTTGATCAGGGTCACGGTATCGCCTGCGGCCAGGGGCGTGCCGCCGCCCACGATGCCGACGCCCACGGTGGTGGCGGGCTTGCCGGTGGGGGTGCGGATATCCACGCCGCTGTCGTCGGTCACCGTGAGCACGGTGTCATTGGCGGCGATGGTGGACGGCAGGTAGAAGTGCAGGTTCTGGAAGTTTTCCAGTTTGTACACGGAGATGTCCTTGGTCCATGTTTCCAGCGTGTTGCCGGTGCGCACGTCGTCGGTCCCGGAAGGACCGGCATAGCTGTAGCCACCACGGAGAATTGTGGTTGAACCGAAGGTGGGAGCGCCCTTGATGCGCACGGTATTGCCCGTGACGCTGCCGCCGCTGCCCATGCCGGACAGGCCGCCGTAGACGTCGCCGTTCACTGTGCCGCCGGATATTTCCACGGTGTTGCCTGTGGCGGAGCCGCCATTTGCGGCTTTGCCGCCGGTTACGTTGTCCGTCACCACCGTGCTGTCGCCGCGAATTATCACGGTGTTGCCGGTGGCGGTGCCGCCATCGTTGGCGAGGCCCCCGTAAACGTTGCCCACCGTGCCGCCGGAGATGTCCACGGTGTTGCTCACGGCATTGCCGGTGCCGCCGACGTAGCCTCCGTACACGCCGTTCACCGCGCCGCCGCTGATGCTTACGGTGTTGCGAGAGGCATAGCCGCTGCCGCTGCCGACATAACCGCCGTAGGCGCCGTTGCTCACCTGCGTGGTGTTGCCGGTGCCTTCCGAGATGTTCACGTTGTTGGCCGAGGCATCGCCGGTGTTGGTGCGGGCTCCGTAGATCTTTCTCACCGTGCCGCCGGTCATGGTCGCGTTGTTGCCCGCGGCATAGCCGGTGCCGAATGCGACGAAGCCGCCGTACATGTTGTCCGCCGTGCCGAGGACCATGGTCACGCTGTTGGACGAGGCATCGCCGGAGCCGGAGCTGACGACGCCTCCGGAAATGTCGCTCGTCTCCACGTAGCCAAGGATGTTCACGATGTTCTCCGTGGCCCGGCCGGAGGAGGTGGAGCCCCCGAACACGTTCCCCACCGTGCCGCCGTAGATGGTCACGGTGTTCTCCGTGGCCCTGCCCGCGCCGGAGTCGACACGTCCGCCGTAGATGCTGCCGTTCACCGTGCCGCCGGACATGGTCACCGTGTTGTGGGATGCGGTGATGGAGGCGTCGGCGGCGTTGTTCACGAAGCCGCCGTAGACGTCGTAGTTCACCACGGTGCCAGACGGGCTCCCGGCGCTGCCCAGGCCATTTATGGTCACGATGTTGCCCAGGGCGCTGCCAGCGGCAGAGGCGCCGCCTAGCACGCTGTCCATCGTGCCGCCGTAGATGTTCACGATGTTATTCGTGGCTTCACCCGTGCCGGAAAGGACATAGCCGCCGAAGATGTACCCGCCGACCTGAGCGTCGTGCAGGGTCACGGTGTTTCGTACGGCGCTGTCGGCCCCGCTGTTGCCGCCGTAAACGGTGCCGGTCACCGTGCCGGAGGTCAGGGTCACGGTGTTGTCGCTGGCGATGTTGAATGTGCTCTGGCCGCCGTAGACGTTGCCGGTGTACCCGCTGTCAGTGACGACGTTGCCGTTGGTGGCGTCGCCGGAGCCGGCCGGGGCCGTGTCGTATTGGCCGACGTAGGCGTTCATGCCGGGGTTGTACGGGTCTGTCTGCTCGGTGCCGCCGGTGTTGGCGGCCCGCAGCGGCCCGCTCAGGGCCAGCAGGGCCAGCAGGGCCACGCCCACCACGGTGACCAGTTGCGGTACGGAAAGGTAGCGTGCGCGGGGGGGCCTTGTGGCGGCATGCGCGGACCGTGGGGGAAAGGGCGAGAACATGGAAGCCTCCTGAGGTGTCGCGGGCGCTTTTTTCAACAGGTCGAGGCACGCAAAAATGCCCGATGCAGCCTAGGTGGCTAGCATCGGGCATTTTTTGCGGCATCACCCGTTTCGGGTGATTTTCACGACAGCAGGCGCTTCATGTCTGACCGGGAGGACGTTCCGACTTTCTGGTAGGCGTTCTTGAGGTGGGTTTTCACCGTGTTAAGGCTGATGCACAGGCGCTGCGCGATTTCCCCGTAGGACAGGCCATCCGCCATCAGGCGGGCCACCTCGTCTTCGCGCCGGGATAGCCCGAACCGGCCCCGGGCGGAGTGCCGCGTGCCTGCGATGGCGCGCCGCCCGGATTCCAGCCGTTCCGCCAGCGAGAACACATCCGAAGCAAATGCCGGGGGCATTTCCGGGCACACGCCTGGGCGCATTTTTTTCAGCAGGGGGCCGGTCCAGGGCCAGCATTCCGCAAACGGCAAAAGCAGGCCGTCCGGCACGGCCAGGGCCAGGGCGGCACGCAGGGAATCTGCGGCGGCGTCGCGTTTGCCCAACATGGACCATGCGGCGGCAACGTGCAGATGGCCGTAGGTCAGGGCCAGGGAATAATCGAGGGCGGTGGCCAGACCCAGGGCCGCTTCGCTTTCGCCAAGCAGCAATTCCGGCTTGCCGGACAGCAGCAGATAGCGGGCGCGGCACAGTTCGGCAAAGGGGAGCACCTGAACGAAGAAGCGCCTGGCCAGTGAACCGGGCGTGGCCTCGCGCAGCCAGGGGGCCATCTCGTCCGGCTGGTGCAGCAGGCTCATCAGGAAGGAGCGGGCCATGTCCGCCGCCATCCGGTTGGCCCGTTGCGGGAATTGGCCCGCGATGTCGGCCATGTTGTCCATGGCGCCGGTAACGGCGGCGGCGTTGCCCCGCAGCATGGCCACCCTGCCCAGAAGAAATTCCGCCCCGATGACGATGCTGGCCTGCTCCCGCAGGGCGGCCTGGTGCCGGGCCGTGTAGCCGGAGATTTCCGCCGTGTCGGCATCGCCCCGGTGCAGCCGGCATTCCGCCTCCATGAGTTCTGGACCGCCCGCCCCGTGCCCCCCGGACAGGGCAAGGTAGTGGGGGCAATACGTCTGCATGTCCGCCAGTTCACCGTCCAGCCGACCGGCCTCGCGGTGGAACATGAAGAGCACGGACACATTGCCGAAGGTCCAGGAATCGTCCAGCCGGACCAGGGATGTCTGCCTGCCCGCCAGTTGCAGCGCGTCCAGCATGCGCACGCCCATGGCCGCGATGTCGTTGTAGCAGGTGAAGGACTCCAGCAGGCGCAGTTCGCCGCGCAGGTAGTTCCGCTGGTCCGTCGCAAAGGGTTCCGTTTCCACGATGTCGGCAAGCTCCGCGAAGAGGGCCCCGAATTCCTCGTGGCAGTTGGCGGACAGCAGGTCGAGGGCCAGCGCGATGGCGGAAAGCGGATGCATGGCCTTCATGGCCCGCGTGCTGTTGGCCGCGATGTCCTTGATAGCGGGAACATAGGCGACGCCGGGCGTGTCCAGCAGGCCTTCGCCCTTCATTCCGGAAAGGTCGAGCGCCAGAATGCGTTCGTAGTCCCGCAGCCGGTAATAGAAGACAAAGGCGTTCTCCAGGTCGCCGGACCTTGCGCACCAGTCGCCAGCGGCAAGCAGCGCGTCGCGGCGTGTTTCTTCCGGCAGTTCGGCAAATCTCCTGCGCGTGAAATCCAGCAGCGTGCTGTGCGGATAGTACAAGCCAGAGGCAGGGTCATGCCGGAGCATGGCATTGTGTTGCAGCGCCGCCCACGTTTTCTGGGTAAGGCGCGCCGTGCCCAGCAGAAACGCGGCCTGCTCCGCGGAAAAGGCGTCAAAGGGAGAAAGGCGCAGCAGCCACTCCTGCCCCGCCTCGTCCAGATTGTCCCAGACCACATCCCGCAGCAGGTCGTCCAGTCCTGAATCATGGGCCTGGCAGAAAGCCGGGGCAAACGCCCCCCGCTCGTTCCAGCGCCGCAAATACAGCGTTGCCGCGATGATCCAGCCCTCGGCGCGGCGGTGCAGTTCCTGCGCCTGCGCCTCGTTGAGCGCAATGCCCGCCCTGGTCGCATATTCCCTGGACTCCGTTTCCGTCAGGCGAAGGTCATCGGCGCTCAGGCGCAGGATGCCGGCCTTTTCATAGGGCAGGATGCGCGTTGCAACGGGCCGGGTGACGACGATGAGCCGCAGGTGAGCGGCTTCGTGTTCCAGAAAGGCCTTCCAGATCGGGGCAGGCACATGGGGGGCAAGGTGGTGGAAATCGTCAAGCACCAGCCAGAAGGGCGCGGGGCAGGGCAGTTCGCGCAGCAGCGCGGCCAGATGCCCCGCGCTGTCCTCGTCCGGCAGGCCAAAGGACAGCATGGTCTTGCCGGTGTGCGCATCGACCTTCTTCATGGTCTGGCAAAAGCGTCGCCAGGCGGCCTGGGGCGATTCCTCGACGCAGACATGACGGATCCAGGTCGCGCCTTCGGGCAGGCGTTCGCGCAGATAGTTCTGTGCGATGGTGGTCTTACCGTATCCGGACGGAGCTTCGATGAACACGCTGCGCATGTTCAGGGCTTCGTGCAGCCTGGCCTTGAGCCGGGGCGAAAAGTACGGAATATCGGTTCGTCGGGGGCGTGGCATGGGCCTCTTGTCTGTATTTCTGTGTGCAGTTGGCTGTTTTTTTTAGCTATAATGCGTTGCGCAGGGCTTTTCAAGCTTGCCGGGCGCTGAATGTATGCTCATGTTTTTTAAACGGTTACCGGGAAAAGTTGTAAGCGTGATGTGTATGCCATCAATGTCTGACATGGCAGGGGAGGGTTAATGAATGTATTGATTGTGTTTACTATGCGTAAAAAATAAATATAAAGATTAATCCATTTTATGTTTGTTAATGTGGAGAGCGCATGTATGTAGAGTTTCAATGTTCATATGCGTATTCTATCCCATGATTGTATTTGTGAATTGATGGAAGCTTTCGTCGTGGCAAAATGCGATTTTTTGCGAGCAATGTATTTTTGATGATATGCGCATTTCGAGATGTCACGGAGCAGTGTGATGAAAGTGCAGTGAGATATTGCGCAACATTTGAAAGGGTTTCCTGCATCGCGTCCGCATGGGGAAACATGCTGCTCCCTTTGGGTGCGACGATCATGATGGATGCCGACATTCTGGACGTGGCGCATCATTTCTGGCGGCGTATCCGTCATGGTTTTTTGCGGCCATGCTGTCGTGAAGGCATGGTTCGCGGGAATGGGGCAGGCATAGCCAGGGACCAGCCGCGCGTGGTGAAGGGAAGGCGCATGCGCTCGCGTTGTTTGCAGGGGGAATGCCCTGCTCTGCGGTTCCGTCTGTATCGACCCTCTTGAATGGCGTGGCGAAGTGTGGTGCAATGCGCAACCCATTCCCCCCCCAGCGGAGGCTCCTCATGCGTTGTCGCAGCATTCTCGCCTGCCTGCTCCTGCTCTGTTGCCTGCCGCTTGTTGCCTGCATGAAGAAGGTGCGGGTGGACCCCGTGCCGGAACCCGCCCTGCGTCCCCTTGCGATGGACGCCAAGGCCCAGCCCATCACGATATACAGGCTTACCCTCAAGATGCGTCGGGGCGAAGTGTTCGGTACGGTTGCCTATGACGGCTTGTGCATCCCGCGCGAGGCCACGACCGCCCTGGGCGAACGCGCCGAACTGACGCGCGACGAACTGGCCGAAGTGTTCCTGGAAGAGGCCGACGGCAGCGGATTCAAGGTGGTGGGCGACACGCGCGCCTTGTTCGACGACCCCGAGAGGTCGCGGGCCAACCTGTGGGTGGGCGGCAATATTACGGAAATCCGCAAGAACATCTGCTTTCCCATGCACGACTGGGGCAACCCCGTGCCCAGCAAGGGCGAGGCCAACATGATGGTGGACTGGGAGGTGTTTTCGCCGGTGGACCGCCAGGTGGTGCTGCGGCGCACAACCACCGGCTACGGGAAACTGGACTCGGCCACGGAGGGAGGCGGCGCCGAGGTGCTGCGCATGGCCTTTGCCCATGCCACGCGGGGGCTGCTGGCGGACGAGGAGTTCCGCAAGCTGGTCACCATGCCCCCCGGTTCCGCGTATGCCGCGTCGCAACTGGCGCAGGCGCAGGAGGCCCGGCCTGTGCTGGCCGACGTGCGCGTCCGGGTGGCCGGGCCGGACACGCCTCGGGTGCCGCTGGACAGCGTGCGCCATTCCGCCGTGCTGGTGCAGATGGGGGACAGCCACGGCTCGGGTTTCGTCATTACCGACGACGGCTACATACTGACCAACTACCACGTGGTGGAAGAATCGGAACGGGCGCGGGTGCGCTTCCAGAACGGAGCGTCGGTGGTGACCCGCGTGGTGGCACGCGACAAACGCCGCGACGTGGCCCTGCTGAAGGCCGATATGGAGGGGCTGCTGCCTCTGTATATCCAGACGGAGGACGTGGCCACCGGGGCAGAGGTGTTCCCCGTGGGCGCTCCGGGCCGGGAGTTCCTGCAAGGGACCATCACGCGGGGTATCGTCAGTGGCTACCGCATGTCGCCTGCAGGCAGGCTGCTGCACAGCGACGCCACGATTTTCGGAGGCAACAGCGGCGGGCCGCTCGTGGACGGTGATGGGCATGTGGTGGGCATAACGGTGCTGACCTATCTGAGCAGATCCGGCGAGATGATGGGGGCAAACCAGTTCATCCCTATCGCCGACGCCCTGAAAGTGCTGGGCATTCCCGCCACGCCCTGATTCGGGTCTGGGTTGGCCGATGCGGGCTGACGCGGGGGTGGTTTTTGCCTGACGCCGCGCGGAAGCATTCGTGCTGGCCGGGCGGAGCGGGCAGTACGCGCAGGGCATGCGCGAGGGGGGGGACGCATCGACAACGCATCTCCATGGAATATCAGGACAAGGGCCGGGCTGCGGGAAACCGCTTCCGGCCCTTCTGCTCTTTCGCAAAAAGTCGTGCCCGAATGTGACCGCGCTCACGGAAGGTGTCCGGGGTGGTGTCTATATGCGGATCGGACGGGCGATATGTGACCGCGCCGTCCACAACACCCCGAACCAATTTCCGCAAGGAGACGCTCCATGGCCCCCATCACCGCAGCGCATTTCATCCGCGACCTCAAGGACGACCACCAGCGCCTGCTGGACACCCTGGAAGAGGCCCGCCGCCTGGGGCTGGGCACGGCAGAGGGCCGCCACTGCCTGTTCACCTGCAAGGAACTGCTGACGCGCCACCTGCGCAAGGAAGACACCATGCTGTACCCCGCGCTGCGGCAGGCCGCAGGAAAGGGCGACCTTGGCAACGTGGCCGATGCCTTTGCCTCGGAGATGCAGTCCATCTCCGGCAGCCTGCTGGAATTCTTTGCCCGCTACGATGCCGGCGCGGGCGCTGCGGATGCGGGTGCGGGCGGGCTGGACTTTGCGCGCGAGCTTGGCCGCATCATCATTGCCCTGAAGATGCGCATCCAGCGCGAGGAAAGCCGCCTCTATCCTGCCTACGAAAAGGCCCGCACCGTGTAGTTGCGGGGTGCCCGGCAAGTGTGCGGGCGCGTGCGGCGGATGACGGAAGCCTCTCCCCCGCCGCGCCGCGTCACCCCCTGCCGCGCAACCACCCCCAGGCCAGGCGCGGTCCCAGGGCCAGCGCCATCGGCACCAGCACCCAGGCCCGGCCTGCCGTCACATCGTAGTCCGCCAGCAACCGTTGCCACGGGTGCCCGGCCACGTAATGCCCGAACAGGAATTCGAAGGCCACGGTCAGGCCCGCCCAGAACAGGCCGGTGGACCACATGCCCCGCGCGCCCCACGCGGGTCCCTGGCGCCGTGCGTAGAGCAGGGCGGCCAGCCCCGCCGCCGCGCAGAGCAGCAGCGTGCTGGCCAGGTGGGCGG
>NZ_VRYY01000734.1 GCF_015731765.1 Nitratidesulfovibrio oxamicus | reverse complement strand
CTTTCCAGGGTGGCGTGAGACCAAGACCCAAGGCGAATATTTGTTCGGCAAGCATGGCAATCCTCCTGAGGGAGGGCTATCCAAACTGGGCGAGGTCGGTCAATTCCACATTAAACGTCGAAGAACCAAAAATAGCCAGCAACAGGTTATCGACAAAGCTAATCACAACCTGTTTACACACACAGCTGACCTACATAGGTCGGCTGTGTTTTCTATGGTCAAACAGTTTTTTCGCCCTCACCCAAATCCCAGGAAGTACGTATGAAAAAACGAATTATCGCTTCCGCACTTCTCCTGCTACTCACCGCAAACGCAAACGCAAGCCCTGTCGAAGAACTGAACAACGCAGTTACAATGATCAAATCTGGCCGAGAAAGCGAAGGCATGTCCATTATTCGAGCCCTTGCGAATTCTGATGCATCCCCAAGCCAGGTTAAGTCTGCGGCGTACTACATGCTCGGCGCACGCGAAAAAAACAAAGAACAAGCACTTCTTTATGCCAATACTGCGATAGAATTAGACAAAACAGCATCAAGAAACTTCGAGCTGAAAGCTACTCTCTTGTATGACATGAAAAAGTACAACGACAGTGCAGAGAGTTTTACTTCAGCTATCACCTTAACACCAGCTGACGACAGGCTATATAGCCTGCGTGGAATGGCATTCAGAGACGCGAAAAATTTCGAAAGAGCCATACAGGACTTGTCAAAGGCTGTAGAGATGAACCCGAATAGCGGGCTGTACAGAATGCGACTTGGGAAGGCCTACTACCTCAGCAAAAAATATCCAGAAGCAATTGCCGAACTTGAAAAGGCACTTGGGCAGCTGCAAAAGCAGGAACAAGCCGCAGAATGCGGCATGCTCCTGGGTGATTCGTACCTTTCTTCAAACAACGCAGAGCAAGCTCAAAAATACTACTCTTTTGCCTACCGATACACTACAGACCCTGAATTGCGCACAGCCATCCAGGAAAGACTCAAATCATTCGAAGAGCTGAAAAAGTGGAACTACTAAAGGAGCAGCAAATGAGCCTCGAAAGAAAATTCTTCAAAATAGCAAATGTCTTCATGATGATCGTGGCATCCCTGGCTCTGCTCTCTGCAATTGGCGGTGCAATATATGGCCTTATGCTGCAAAGCTCGCACGTTAACAGCACGATAACACAGCCCACTGCGAACTACTCCGCCCTCAAGGCAGACAAAACAAATCAAAAGGCACGAAAGCAAGCAAGGGCAGAGGCCGCGACAGCGGCACCGGGCAAGCCCGCAACCCCGGAATTCGGGGCCAAGGCCGAAGAGGAAGAAGCCATCCCCCCCGATGCTCGTGAAGTTCTCAACAGAATTGAAAGCTCGATTGACAAGTTTGCGCTCAAAACCGGCCAACCCAGAGTACAAGACAAGCTGCGCTCTAATATCTACCACGCAGCCAAGGAATTCGAGCGGTTCGTTCCCATTTCAAAAACGCTTGCGGCTCTGGAAACTGAAGCAAAAGCACTTGAAACCGATGCGGACAGCATAGCTCAGCTCCAAAAAACTGATGAAGAATACATTGAATGGCCAGAGTTTCTGAGTTTTTTCTTCAACGCATACAAAAAGAACATCAACAGCCAGCTTCAAGCAATTGAGCAGGCAAAAGCAGAAGCTGAGATAAGAAAAGCCAAATCTGTTGTTGTGTTCATGTGGGCTGGCGGATCTTTTGGATCATTTATCTTCACCACCATAATCCTCCTGCTCTTTAGCATCGACAAGAATATCTACACCATTCGACTTGATACATGTAAAAATTCCCATGCAGAAGGAGCTGAAGCATGAAACGGTTAGTTGTCCTTGCCATGATCGCACTCCTGGGCCTGACGGGCTGTGCATCCAAAAACCTTCCACCAAAAATCACGGACGTAAACTATTATCCCCAGTGCTACCAAACTATCGGAGACCTGCGTGATGCCGACAAAAAGGCAACTCAATCTGCAGTAATTGGCGCAGTAGGCGGCGCTGTGGTCGGTGGCGTCGTGGGCTACCTTGCCACAGGCAGGGCTGAAGGCGCCCTGATAGGCGCAGGCGCAGGCGCTCTTGCTGGCGGCACGCTGGGCTATGCTGCACAGCGCCAGAAAGACATTTCCGACACGCGCACCAGGTACGTTAGCTACGTTAAAGATATATCCAACGACATCAAGCAAATGGACCAGCTTGCGCTGGCCGCCAAGGCCGCAAGTGGCTGCTATGATCAGCAATTTGTCCTGCTGGCAGCGCAGTACAAGAACAAGCAGATCAGCAAAGAAGAATACACCCTTCGTTATCAGGAAATTCGCAACGGCCTGACCGAGGCGGCATCGCTTCTTGGCCAAGTGTATACAGGCGCCAAAGAAAAAGAGCAGCAGTACCAAGCTGCACTGGAAGACGAAGCCAAAAAGGCGGGCACAGCAGTGCCTGCCGCAACAAAACCGACAACACCAGAACCTGTGGCGGTTGCTGCCGCTCCTGCGACCAAACAGGCCGCTGCCAGCAAACCCAAGGGCAACACGACCAGCAGCAAGAAGACCAACACAACCAGCAAGGCCAAGACCAGCCCTGCGCCGACATCCGAACCCACCGCTACCGAGAACACCATTGAAGCGGATACGGCAAAGCCGACTCAAAACGTGATCCTGGCAGACAACTCCAAGACCCCGGATCGCAACTTCATCGAAGGATTGGACGAGGGATCACTTGAAGCCGTTTCCGCTGGTGTTGTCGCCCACCGCAATGCAGCCGAAGATGCTCAGGCCCAAAAGGTCGCCATCGAAAGCAGAATGCTGCAGATGGACGCCATTCACTCTTCCATGGTATCGAGCAGTTAGTCGTGTATCTCACGGGGGCCACTCTGGCCCCCGCCCACCACAACCAACACAGCCAGCACATGAAGCCGCAAGCCCTCTACCACCTGTTCCTCATGCTGTGCGCTATGGCCTTTCTTTGCGCCACCACCCCAGGCTGGGCCCTGACCGACGCCGAGTACAAGAGTCTCAAACAAAATTCCCCTGCCTTCAGTTCAGCCGAGCAAAAGCTTGCATCTGCCTGGGACAAGGTTCGAGGAGAGTTAGCCCAAGCAGAGCTGAAGGCGCTTTTGGCAGACCAGAAGCTTTGGCTGCAGAAACGTCGCGACGAATTGGCAGCAAAGCTTATGGACGTGAACGGCCTAGACAAGGGCACGGCATACGCAACGGTCACAAACGAACGGGCCGCACGCATTGAAACGTTTCGGCAGCAGATGGAGCTCAATTCGCGCACAGCCTATACCGGGGTACTTTCAACGTGCCGCGATGCGGAAGGGTTGAAAGGCCTATGCCTGATGCCCGAAGGAGAGGTTGCAGGGGTGCGCATTGCGTATGAAACCGAGTACCCTCAGGACCCCAAATTCTTCAGCACGCTGGAACAGCTTTCCGGAAAAGGCACCAAGGTTCGCGTAACCGGAAAGCTTGCAACCCCGGAGAGCTTCGACCCAAAGGCGCGATTCAAAGTCTCTGTAATAAAGCCAGACAGCTCCGGAGATTCTGGGGCAACAAACACAGCCCCGCCCTCGCCTGCCGCGAGCGGCACCGCGACCGCGACGGGTACCGGCCAAACACAAGCAGGATCGGCGATAGCGGTTCCCGATGTAGAGTCAGCTACAGAGGGCGTTTCCAGCACGCACACGGCAGCAGGGGGAGACATTGCCGCAACCGCCCCCCCCACGGCCCCGGCAACGCCGGTGCAACCAGCACCGCCCCCTACACCGATAATAATCAACTCTGACCAGATACTGCGAGACCAAAACAGGTACTGACCACATGCTCCAACAAGAAAGCCCCCGCAAGGGGGCTTTCTTGTTGGAAGACTGCAATTTTCTTCAGGCTGACGACAGCATTGCCGTCTTCACGATGTCGTTAGGACGGCATTCTTTATTGCAAGAGAAGGACTCTCTGTTTGTTGATGCTATTTAAGGTCTAAAATTCCGGATTCATTTTGCCCCTCGATTGCCTGCAGGATCTTGGGCTGCGCGGTTAGGTAGCGGAGGTCTGCGTTTGCGGGGTCGTAAAGATTGCTCATCGCCCAAGTTACGGCCTCTTCGTATTCTGTTGCGAAAATATCTGTGTTTGCAACGTAGCTTTGCGGGCGCGGTATTTCTTTTCTGCCTAGCATCATGAACCCAATACATATGCCGGCAACGATTCCTATGATGTTAAACTCTATGCTGTTTGTGAGCGAGGCAGTAGTAATGCCGGCGGCGCTGACTGCTACTGCTGTTGTTATAGATTTTGTCGTTCCGGAAAGTTTTGTTTCTGCAGGAGTGTCTCTGATTTCAAGTAAATCAAGAAGATTTTCTTTTTTTATGAGATGTGTTGTGGTTCGCGCGTTGAAGTTTATGAATAGAGAGATATAATATGTAGAATTCTTTCCTGCAGTTACAAATGCAACGCGATGTCCTTGTCTGCAGGGTATATCGGTGTTTTGCATTACGATCCGCGTTTCTTTGTCGTCGCTGCCCTTTATCCATAGCTCTGTTGCAGTATTTGTTTTAGAAGATATTTCTATGTCTTTCATTTTTCCATGTACGCGAGGGCCGAGCGAGTTGTAAAGGCTCGTATCAATGCTTCCGCCGCCACCACTGCCAAATATCTCTGTTGTGCTGTGTTTTGTGGCAGACATTACCTCGCCTGCAATGAAGGAAAACCAGATTTCTTTTCCGTCAATATTGATGGTTTTTTTCATGTGGGGTTGTCCTGCGGTGTGTTTTTTGTTTGTTTTTGTGTTTTATTGTTGTGCTACAATTTGTCTTCGCCATTATTTTTGTTTTTTGTCCTGATTGTATTTTTGCTTGTAATGGATGTATATTTTTCTATTGACACTGTGTATTTCTGATCCTTGAAGGTTGTGCGCGAGCATTGTTTTTGTATCTTCTGTGTTTCATAGGGTGATTTTTATTTTTTGTTGTTTCCGATGTTAATTTCTTTATCTTTTTCTTTTGGGTATCTGCATTTATTTGCAAGTATATTGGGGAATCTACGTCGTCATCAAGGTGGGTGTCATCTTCTGTTATTGCAACTTCAGATAGTCCATTTTTGTGTATGGCGTAAAATATGTAGTATTTCTTGTTCGCAATTGGAAAATTCTTTATTCTGTAGTTGAGTCCATCCTTTTTGTTCGGGGTGTCGGAGTATGGGGCTGGATACATGCCGAGAGCTTTTGCTACTTCTCATTCTCGGTCATTCCCCGTTCCGTTTTGTACCATCCGCCTGCATGTGCTTGAATTGGGCAAACGAGAATTATGGCAAGAAAAGCGAGAACGGCAAACCATCTCATGGTGGTGTCCTTGCTGCGCAAATGCTGGGCGGTGTGATGGGTGTTCTTTCGCACGTACGCTTTTTTTTGTGTTATGAAAATGTGATTATAACTTTTTATGGGGCCCGTTGGGGGGGGCAAAAGGTGCACGCAGGAGAAAAGGGTGGCTAGATTTGGAGAAATCGTCGATATTTTATAAAGGTATTGAGTTGTTTCGGTTTGGCATGGTAGTAGGGGAAGGGCTTTCTGTAGTGATTTGTTTGAGGCAACTCTTTAGTTGACTGATGTAATCTGGATTTGTGTAGAGTTTGCACTAGTGCGGAGGCATGCAATGCGTTTTGCTGCTCTTGTTGCTATGTTGATGCTTGGTGGCTGCGTGGCGCGGCAGGGTGATGGATATTATGAAAACTCGCGCGCGTATGAAGAAGATAAAGCATCCATGGAGTACGCGATGAACGCGGGGAATCCCGTAAGCAACTTGAGAGAGGAAGGGTTTGTTCCCTTGCCTGGCTACAGAAATGTATATGTCATTCCAGAATCTGGACTAATGGTTAAATGCAGTGACAATTTTACGCTCAACCTTTCGATGAAAAGAACATACAGGTGCTATTATTTGGATAGGAAGATGCGTAAAATACCCGGGTCCGATTTTGATGTTCAGATAAACCCTTGGCGCGGGGATGGCGGTTTTACTCCCTACCGGTAACCCGTGGCACCATTTACTTGAAAATATTGCATGTTTCCAAAAATTCACCTATGCCTAGGCACTTTCTTGTTGGAAGGCCGCAGTCAAAACTTGTTTTGATCTCACAGTATCTGGTTGAAGTGGGATCTTACCGATGCAGCGTGCGGAACCTTGAGTCGACTGTCGGTCGTTCGGGCAACGAGGGAAGAACCACGCCGAAAGCCTCTGCCGCCCTCGTCACAGGGAACCCTCCATAAGGGCAGCGACGCGCACGAAATACGCATCTTCACGTGCGATATCACCGAGCCACCAGTACCCTCCACTGCTATCGCCTTCTTGTGCAGAAGCCGATCCTACTCCCGAATCCGCTCCTTGAGCGCCGGCCCTCCCCGGTTCCGACGACCTGGCCATCCGCTGGACAGCGGTCTTGCCTCCGTCGGTTATGAGCTTCCTTCAGCGAAACAATTGGCTGGGAGAAGGCCGTTTCTGCGGGCGACGTACGAGACGTTCATCCCCGGCTGCAACGACTCCTGGACCAGTTGAACCTTCTTCGCCAAAGCCCAGCGTCGACGCTGGGCTTTGGTCAACACCTCCAGCACAGCTTCCCCGTTAGCACTAGGTCTGGGCATAGGGCTAGACCTATCTCCTGTCGTTGGCGGGGTGTCCGGTCCAAATGGGGGCTACTCCACTCGTCAACCAAGCCCTGAAGCCGTGTCTCTTTGTCCTCCTCGAGCAGGTTGGCGAAGTAGGCATCTGCCACGCGCTTGATGTCGGAATCAGCCAGTTCCTTGAGTGGGGGTTTGGTGCCGCTCTCGGCAAGCATGCGGCGATGCGCCTCGAACCGGCGGTCAACCTCAACGGCGGCGATGCGGACGCGCTTGAGGGCTTCCTTGTAGTCGGTGGTCTTCAAGGAGGAGGTTTCTTCGGTCTTGGGGTAGGTGGCCTTCAGGTCTTGGGGGACGACTGCGCGGTGGTAGTAGGTGGCACCACGACGGAAAAGGCGAGGGTGTTTGGGCATCGCTTCCATTGCTCCACTGTAACAGTTGAATGGAGCAGGGCAAAGAAAAAAGCCTTACCTGCCAGCATGTTGCCAAAAGGTAAGGCTTTCTTCCAAATTGGTGGCGGAACACGGAACCGAACCCGCGTCCGCTTTCAGAGCCAGATAGTAACACCTTGGCCTTGAGGGCGTGGATTCGACGATTTGGCCACCGTCACTGTTCTGAACCCAAATCGAACTCCAGCCAATCCCTCCCAGACCAAAGAAAGCCGTCATCTTCTGGTATGGCAGATGCCCCCTTCGGCCGCATAGAAAAGTGTCGCCTTTTCCCTGTTGTCTTGAGCGACCAAGTTGCCTGGCAAGTTCCGCATTGACAGTAGAAATCCTGCTGCTGCCCGCGCTCGAATCGCGCCGGATGTCCACAAAGTTGGGCAAGCGCAGCGATCTGTTCGATGGCATCCCCGACGGCGTCCTCAACTTGCGAATTAGCTGAACCTTTGAGAGAAGCCTTCAGTTCGGCTGCTTTCTGAGCATCGACTGGCGCGAGGATCCTGACGTGGGTAGACGAAACAGATTCAAACTGTTCCGGCCAAGCCTCGGTTAGCTTTTTGGACGGCGTCGGCAACGGCCCCAGTTTTCGGCCATGACCTTGGAGCAACTGCCGCAACATCCACTCATCGATCAACTTCCCCACCTTCTCCACGACATAAAGGTCCAGCGGTGAGACAGGAAGACTCCGCGGCGATGCGACACTGGTTGGCACGCCTGGCCAACACACGATGCGATCAGGCTCCAGACTCTCACTGATATTTATTGACGCGCCGAACCAGGCAATCGGCACGATCCTCAGAGTAGATCCCTCAGACTGAGTTACGACCCAATCATGTACATCACGCCGTAGTACGAAACGCCGTCCCGCCCAACTGAAGACGAAATTTCCATCAACCTTGCGCAGACCATACCGTTCAAGCGCCCGCCTGATCACAAGGCCAACGTAACCGACGTAAGCCAGTTGCAATTGCAGTTGCCGCGCCAAGCGCTCTTCCGGGGGTAAGAGCCGGTCTTCTCGATCATCTTTCAACTTCTCCCAAAGCGGGGGCAGATGACGATAGTGCGGGTCGTGGTTGAGAATGTTTGTCCGGTGAACTTGGGCAGGAACCACAGATGCAGGAGGCACCAGCGAATAAAGCCCCCTTTGCTTCAACCCTCTGATTGCACGCAACTGGGACTCCAAGTCGCTGAGTGCACGCTTTCCTGCCTCCAACTGCATCCCGGTCTTGTCATCAAGATATGACTCCCCCCAAAGGCGACAGATATCCTGGCGAAGTCGAAAATGCGTCTGCTCAGAGTCCTGGAACTCCAAAGCTCGCTCCAGTCGTGAATTGACTCCCCGTATGCGAGCCAATCTCCTAGCAAGGTGTCGATCAAGGCGATCTAGTAGCCGCTTGTAGAGTCTGTTCTCATAGATGGCATAGTCGTCCTCGCTGAAACGTGCAAGAACCTTGCGCGGTTGAACACCACTGAGCGTACGCTGCTGCCAACAATCAGAGTGTGATGCCAGGTGACTTAATGCCGAAGTCGCGAGGCGTCGAGCTCGCGCCACTGGCGCAACCAAGTCGTCATATCGAAGGTCTCTGCGGGGGCGGTCAGATATTGAATGCAGATGACCATCTCTGAGTACCGCCGCCAAGTCGCGCTCGAGATCTTCGAGCGTGCATTGGGCGGCCATCTCAGCGGGCAGCATGGGCGAGACATTTGCATCATGTGCGTGAGCGATTTTTCCGGCAATGGAAATAATCGCCTCTGCAGACAGATCGGAGTCCGCCTGATCGTCGTCAGACTGATCGATAGTGAGCACCTGGGATTCAGTGTCTTGAATCCGGAGGACGCCCGATCCGTCATCCGAGAGCAGATCGCCGGGCTGCAAGCGGCTGTGTCCATTGACCACGAGTGGCTCAAGCAAGCAATACCGCCCCGGCAGAAGCGCGTCGGGTAGGCGGCTGAGTTTGCTACCCGTAAGACGGTCCAGAAATATCATGCCCCACGTTCCTTGCGGCGACGGTCTTCAGCCAACAAGGCAATGGAACGGCGAGGCTCCGATTTCCACCCCTTCCATACTGTGGTCAGCGCTTGTTCGATGGCGGCAAGATCATCGATGGTCGCATCGTATCTACCAGTGACCTTCCCGCGCCTGAATACTCTGCTGGCAAGCAAATGGTCCAGAGCATCTTCTTTGCGACCGCCGGCAGCCATGTAAACAGGGACAAATCGCATGGCCTGACGTTCGAGTCGATTGCCCCAACCCAAGTCAAAACGATCCTGCAAGATGCTCGTGAGCGGGCCCGTGGTCAACTCCGCCAACAACTCTGAAACCTCATCAGCGTTTTGTGTCACAGCAGCATCGAATCGCTCCATCAAAGATCCATAGCTAAAGCTGGCCTTCGGCTTTGGCTCCACCTTGAATCCCGCTTCGTGGCGGGGAAGCGTCATGACATGAGCACGGTCGTAGGTTTTGTCAGCGAACTCGTTCGTTGTTTCATCGTGGTTAGCAGTGCCTACAAACCAGACGTTGTGGGGAACCCGAATCCTTCGCCCCTCGACCAGCAGCGCTGGGGCGTTCGGCAACTGGCTCTCCGACAAACTGATGAGTCGATCTATTGGGTCATTCTTTTCGAGCGCCGAGAGGAATTCAGCAAAATACTGCTCCGGGCGCGACAGGTTCATCTCGTCCAGCAAGATGATGTTGCACCGGTCCTTGTAAGCGGCAGTTTGCGCACGGTAGAGACCTTGCAGGCAGTCGCGCTCATAGAAGCGCTTTTCGAAAGCGTTGTAGTGCCCCAGTAGATCATCACGGTCTCGCCAGCCAGCCTGGACGGCGATGTCAGTGCAATGCCCCCCGACAGCCTTTGCAAATGCCTTCGCCAAGCTTGTTTTGCCTGTGCCGCTGATTCCCTGAAAGATGTGAAGCTGGCTCATGGCCAACCCGGCAATAAGCAACTGAATATCTTCTAGGCGGAAATGCAGCATCGCGCCTTCCTCCGCTTGAGCGATCCGGTGCTGCAATTCAACCGAGAATTTTTTCAGATCAGGAACGTCTTGCTCCGGCAGGCTCAACTCCTTGGCCTTGCGATCCTTGATCCAATCGGCAGTGGATGCGGAATCCATCCATGCCATTTGAGGGAACGGCTTCTCAGATTGCTGTGACTGGGTTAGGTCATCTACCGTTTTGCCCAAGTCATTGAGCCTTGCACTCAAGATCTGATTGTTCTTTTCCAGGGCGCGCTTTTCTCTTTCCAGGTTCTCTTTGTCACTCACGCCGAGGCGGAGGCGATGAAGCTGAGCTTTTGCATCAGCCAAATCCAAATGAACCTCGTCGAGTTGAGCCTTTTGCTCATCACGGAGTTTTCGCAGCGCCTCGTTCTCAAATTGCAACTGATCATCCTGGCTGTTTGCAATTTGGTTTTCCAATTGAGTGACTCGACGTTTTTGGGCAGCCAACTCGTCAAGTATCTCGCGGGCAGACCTCCCTGCCAATGCCTCTGAGAACTCCTGGTATTGCTCTAGTTTCTGTTCAGTCAATGTCCAATCGCGGTAAACCTTTTCAAGGCGTGCCTCTGCGCGTAGTCGAGCATCGGTCAATCTGGCAATTTCCTGACTGGCCTCGCGAAGTGAATCTTCGCGGATCTGTACCCGTTCACGCTCAAGCTCTTTCCACTCTGCATCTAGTCGCCGTTGCTGCTGCTGTAGAGATCTCTCCTTGTTTGCAATCTCCGCTTCACGTTCCATCACTTCGGATGCGCGCGCGGACTCATCGTCACGTGCTTTCTGCTCCGCTTGAAGGATGCCGAGTTGAATTTCAGTCTTCCTAGACTCGAGCTCCACGATTTCTTTCTTGAGATCACTGAGTGCGGCCACGTTTTGGGCGGCAAAACCGGAACGCGCATCCAGTTCTCGCTTCTCAAGTTCACGCTCCTTATCGGCCAAACTTGATTCGGATTTCTTTATCTCAACTTGTCTTTGCTTCAACTCTTCGTCGAGTTTGTTGATCTCTTCGGTTCGCTTCTTGTTCTCATCACTTCGGCGGGAGAATGCCTCCTCCTTGCGAGCCAAGTCATCGGTGCGCTTCTGTGCGTCTTCATGTAGATCACGAACTCTCTTTGCGACATCAGAGATATCCGCCAACAACCTCTCGAGCTCGATTTTTTTCTCGGGCTCTGCCTTATCCAACTCGCTGACCTGATCTTTCTCCAAGTCGGGGAGTGCCACAGCGGAAGCATCGCCTTGCACCAGCGATGCAAGGGAGCCAATTCCAGCAGTTGCTTTCTGCCATGCCGACGCGACCGCACTTTGTGCAGTATTTGCGTTTTGCGCGACTGGGGCTTTGTTCCCCTTATTGTGTTTTGCCATTTCAATACCAGCCCTTAAAAATTTGAACCCATTCGATGACAAAGTCAGCGTGTTCCATGGATTCTTCTATATCGATTCTCTCGCTACCTGAATGCCCGGCTTTTTTGTTGCGAGCATCTGCCATATCAAGCAGACGAGTCAGTCGAAGCTCATCAGCGGATAGCTTGAGGAAGGGGTGATCGGAGTGCTCGATGGTAGAAAGCAGTGCAGCAAACATCAGAGCTTTCAGTGAGCTATTGCCTCGGATCAGCGCATTTCTAATCTCTCGCAAATTCTGTGACGCAAGGCGTCGAACTAATTCGTCATCGAGTTGTGCTATCGGAAGCGCCTGCAGTGTTTGTACGGCGATTTCCTTCGTCCACTTGTTATCTTGGCTTCTATCTGGGAGTCTGCGGACATCAACGGAAAATTGCTTCAACAGCCACTGCAGCACGCTTTCTGCCAGGTTGTGAGTCTCAATGAGAAGGCTAGTCACATCCTCCTGCCAAGACCTCTCCTGACTGGCCAGCACGGATCTTCGTCTCAGAACGCTGGCGAGGTATCCCTCAACAATCGGCACCTTCCGCGACCAGTTGTAGTCTGCAAGCAGTGTCAAGTCGATCTGGTTCTCCAGGGATCGGAGCCACTCCTCTGCCGATAAATCGTTCGATCTTGTCTCACCCACCGCGTCAGCGATGTATCTTGCAAGTCCATCGTTTCGCGGCAAGACTTCCTGCAGGGGTTTGCGTAACCACGACGCAGCCTGCTGCAACCCGAACGGATCGGCAACCAACCAGGGTTGTGCCCCTGCCTCGTCTGGAAAGATCCATGTCCACAACCACATCGGCTGCGCCGAATCTTCGACGAAGCTCAGGCTGTCAATACGGACACGTGCCGAAAGCTCGTCATCACGCTGTTTGGCGTGGTCATGATCCGTCCGATAGCGCTGAAACGCATCAAAGAGGGCCGCTGTATCCAGTGCGTCCTCTCGGAAGTGATTGAGGCGGAAGGGGCGATCCTCCTTTCCGGAATCGAGGTCTCGCAGGAACACTGGGTAACCACGTTCATCGACTCGCTTCGCTTCGATCTCTGGAAGCTCTTCAGTGAATCGCGGCAGCCAGTTCCCCGAAATCGCGTCCTGATATGCGTACCCCATGCGGACTTCCTCGCTGGCATCCTGAGCCTCTTCGAGGACACGCTCACCTTGAGAGGTGACTGATCCCGAGGTGGTCATCCAGCCGTTCGGGATCAGTTGGGTTGCAATGATGAATGCCACCAGTTCTCGGTCCAGCCCCAGCAACTCAGCCATTTCCGAACTGTCCTGGCATCTGGCCCTTGCCAGTCCAAGGATCGCCTGCTGGAACAGGTTCAACTTGAGGACACGATTTGTTGGATAAAGAACCTTCCAAACGCGGACAGGCCACAAGAGCGGCCGCCCACCCGGGGGGCGACGGACATCGAAGCAAAGATAGCGGTCAGCGGCCATGCGCCATCTCCTCTCTGCAAAGCTTGAGGAATGCAGCCAGGGCTGGGACACCTTCCTCGGTCTCGGGCCCTTCGGCCATGTGTTTGGCACCGACGGCGACGAGGAGCTTCCTCTGGCGACTCATCGCCACGTTCATGCGATTTGCCAACCGTAAGTGTCCATACTTGCTGTTTAGCAATCGTTCGCGCTCTTCCCCTTCCTTGTGATCGGGAATCACCACGTCGTTAGCTCGCACTACGGACAGAAAGACGAGGTCAAACTCTTTGCCTTGAAACGCGTCAACCGTGCCGACGCGCAGTCGCTCATCACCTGATTCAGTCTGCCGGTAGGAGCGCGCGATCCGGATTTCCCCATCCTCTTCCTCTGCCAAGCCCTCGTCAGCCAGTGCATCAAGTATCAGGTCACACTGGGCGCGGTAGAAACTGATGACCCCAATGCTCAGCGACGGCCCACAAGAATCTGCAATCCGCTTAACCTCTTTTGCAATAGAAATTGCCTCCGCCCGTCTTTCATAACCGGGTTTTAGGAATCTTTCTTTCCCGTCCTGCAGAGGCACATCCAACCAAGCCGCACATTTGCCTTGGTAGCCAGGAATCGTGTGAGCGAAATCCTCCGCAGGTCGCCCCGAGTGCAAGACGTCCAACCCCTCAGATTCATAGAACTGTTTGCTGATGAAGTCACCCAGTGTCGGATGCATTCTGTACTGCGTATCGAGCATCACCACGCGCTTGATGTTGTCGACTTTCTCTTGCTCTCTAAGCTGCTTTACCAGCCGCTCAAAAAGGCTCTGCTCATACGCCTTCGCTTGAGCCTCAGTCAGGCTTTGCCTGGAAATGAGTTCATCTTCCAACTCTCGCTGAACAAGGTGAGGCAGTTGTCGATGGTCGCCGACCAGGATGATGCGACGCCGCGCCATCGCCATTGGAACGAAAAGATCGAGAGGATTCGCTCTTGCGGCTTCGTCAATGACAACCGTGTCGAATTCAATTCCTTCTGATGCATCTAGGTCGCTCAACTCCTTCAAGCTGCTCATCGCCTTACTAGCTGACTGCTGGCATGTCGCACCGACAATGCTGGCGTACTCGCGGACCGCTCTAGCTGCCTCATTGGGGGCTTGGTAAAGTGCCGCCTGGTACGAGGCCACTACCGCAGAGATGCCACGGCGAGATTGGCGTAAAGGCGCATCGATTGCGTGCTCGATCTCGGCCAAGAGCCCGAGCGCTTCTCCGCTCAACGCCTGCTTAAGCTGCGGGGGCCTGTAATCGGGGCTAAGTCGATCCAGCATGGACTGCTTAAACGCGGCCAATTCAGCAAGATCTGCTTCTGTTGCATCGGCAACCGTTGAAAGACGCTGGAGCAAGCTCCATTCCGAATCATTAAGGTTGCCCTTGTTACGTCGCAGCGTACGCTCGAGCTGGTGAACTCTGTCCGGACCGTCGTCGGCGAACCCAATAGAACTGGTGCGCAGGGCCCTCACCAAGCGCACAAGCCCAGCAGGCTCATTGGCCTGACGCTGGGTTTCGACTCTTTTCTGCTGAGCAAGAAACTCATCCCATCGGTCCTTAATATGGGCCGGAAGACGAATATCTAGCTCGAACAGCTGACGCAAAAGGACATCAATTTGCTCGAACTGTGTTTGGCGTTCCTGTGCCGACATGCTCGCGAGTCTCAATGCTGTGATACGTCGATCCAGCTCTTCCAATGGTTGAGTCAGCGGCTCATTCAGCCGAATCGCGTCGAGTCGAACTGAGATTTCTTTCCGTTTGCGTTCACACCAAACACTAACGGGGTCGACACCGCCTTCGTCACGGCGCCCTCGGCCGCCAATTCGAACGGCAGGCAAGCCAAAGACTTCAGCACGATTCAGGGCGTTATCGACTGCATCGTGCTGGTAACTGCTAATCAGCACTTGGTGCTGCAGCGAGTTTTCACCGAGTGTTTCGGCAAGGCGCCGCTGCAAAGCTGCAATGACCTGGGTCTTGCCCGTTCCTGGTGGGCCAACGATGAGTGCGATATCAGGTGTATTTATCGCCTTCTCCAGCGCCTCAATCTGGCGCTTGGTCGGAACACCCTTGAAGCAAGATTTGGCGTAGGTGGATAAGCCGTCGAGCTGACGTCGCCGGGCGCTTGGCGGAGCCACCCCTTCCAGCAAGTAGCTCAGTTGCGGCAGTCGCCGCCCTTCATTGATAGATTGCCTTGCGCGCGCACGACGTGTCTGTACGGCTTCATCACCTGATAGCGAGTAGTAGATGAACCCCTTGGTTGGGGGGCGTTCTGAACGCCGATCCTGGCTCGGAACCAAGACCACACCCTCTCGCTCGAACCGTAATACACCACGAACCGGGCGACGGCGTGCTCGATCAGCTCTGTCCGGCGCGTCTTCAACCTCGGAATCAAGATCAAGCTCCCGATCCCCAAGCTCCACTTGCGTCGTGTTCGCCAGCCCCAAAGCTTTCCATCGTTTCCGGAAATCCTTGAGATGATCAGCATCAACTTTTAGAAACCATGCCCACAGTTCACCTTCGACGAGCTCCGCACTCTTGAAACGAAGAGAACCCAGTTCCCTCGCGCAATCTCGAGCCTGCTCCCATTCGAGCGCACCATACTCTTGCCATAAACGTAGGTAGCTGCCGTTGTCGCGCAGCGCGGCATCCAAAAGTGCGCGTTGCTCTGTACTCTGGAGACGCACGGCGACACTGGCATCTTGGAAAGAGATCTTGCCAACGGCCATCGCTACACGTGCTGTAGCCCCCTTGAGACGAGTGACGCTCATCAGTTTCAGCACGCCAGCATCTCGTTTGACGTTGCCGCGCCAGCCTGCACCAAACAGAACGAAACTCTCATCGGAAGCGTTGTCGAACCGGCCAAGAAAAACACGATCCATTTCTGGGTTCGGTGCTTTCTCGGCAGAGATGAATTGCTCATTCAACCAACCAACTGCAGTGGGTACGTCCGGAGCAGAAATCTCCCCTCTGCTGACCAATTGCTCCGCAATGGCCTCATCAACAGAAATCGCCATATCCAGCTGGATCTGCTCGACCAAATCCAGCGATTGAAGTTGGAGAACATCTCCATGTCGATTTCTTAACACCCACAACGTCAGACCTCGTTGGACCTGAAGCGCAGTTCGATCTTGGCGACCTTCTGCTTTGCCAACGCAGACGGAATCGCCCTGGCGGAGGAGATAGTCATGGCCGTGTGCCTGTACTGATACGGCCTCACCAATCTGCCAATCGGCACCTAGATCGTCACAAGTGAACTGGGCAAGTTCACCCGACAGAAGAGGAAAGTCGCAGAGATTCATCGTTGCCTCACCAATTGAAACGCCAAACGACGTGCTCTTCTTCTACTGCGCCTAGGTGGAGCCAGAAAGACACTCCTGAACGACTGTCTGACTTGAGCCGCTGACGACGCACAACCGCGACGACTTTGTCATCAGATGCTCTCTGCAAGGAAACTTGCGTACCGACTGATGGCTCTATCCACAACCCATCCTGAGCAAGTTCGACAGTGCATAGCGGACGGGCATCCGCGTACAGGGACGTCCCCAAAGGCAAAGTCTTTAACTCGGCAGGGCTCATACTCAAAACCATCGCCTTGCCTGTGCGAGTCCAGCACTCTTTTCGAATCAACGACTCTGGAACATCTTCCGGCAAGCCCTCCCGGAGCAGATCCGGAGGCATATAGCGATATTCCTGCAAGAGGATCGTGCGATTCGTGTCCTGGGCGTGATCGCAAAATGGACAGATGTGCTTCGAGGTGTAGAAAAACGTGCTGCCGCAAGACTCGCATTGATCGCAATGGCCTGTGGCAGCCTCGAAGGCATCTGCCCACTCATTCAGACTTGGCCGCTCACCCGGATTGTTCAGCCCGGCATTGAAGCATCGTTCAAACAGCGCACGCAGTGGCGCATTGAGCGTGATTTCGCGAGGCAGACCTATCGACAAGACATTGCTGCGATCAACTGGGTGATCTACCCAAGGGAGTTCGCCGCGGAGGGCTGCCTCTTCACGCTCGGGTTCACCCTCAAGCACAACGTCCCCCTTGAGGGGGTGAACCAGCGTGAGGATGCGATACGCCATGACCGCAAAACTCCAGCTGTCGGTCAGTGTATTGATGCCGGACTCTCCCCTCAGAATCTCTGGAGCCCCGTAGTCGGGGGTGAATACACCTTGCTGACCGTCACGCGACTGACTCGCAACGTTGTCGGCGTCGATTAACCAGACTTCGGCGTACTCTAGTGACTGCGATACGAAGACATTTGCAGGAGAAAGATCGCCATAGGCGAGTCCTCGGCCATGCAACTCCGCCAGGACCCGAGCCAGTCGCGCGAGCATCTTCAACCGGCGCAACAGACCGCCTGTCTTCACATAGCCCGAGAGGCCTTCATCTGACATCAAGGCGTCCGTCGCCACCTGCATCAGTTCAGTCATTGGGGCCAGTCCATCCATCAGTTCCATGACGTAGCCGGGCTGCGGCTGCGTAATAAGAGCTTGTGGATGAGCGATAGGAAGGCCCTCAAGTGGCTGACGCATAAGTGCGCGAATCTTGCTCGTCCAACTGTTTCGCTTTTCTTCTGTGGTTGCGCGAGAGACTTTGACGAGTACATTTGGGTAGTTGGTCGTGCAAACGATCCCCTGACCGCCTTCGCCGATACGCCCTGTCAGTTCATAGGACTGACCGTGTTGGTCCAGCACCGTCCTGTTTTTCTTTGGTGCCTCTGGTGTTGCTGTGCTCATTCAGACGTCCTAAAAATGGCCACGAGTGTTTTGTCGTCGCTGTGTAAGGGTGTCGCCCAGTCATTCAGTTCAGACTGCAACCAGCGTCTGCCTCTGCGCCGATTTCGAGCGCTTAAGTCTTGGTAAAGCGCATCAAAGAAGTCGGCAAGATGTGCAGGTTCGAGGTCATCGGCCACGCCATCTGTCATCAAGACAACACCATCACCCGGCTCGGTGAATCGGCCTTTCGTACAGCTCCATTTGTCCTGCAGGTGCGTGGACTCAAGTGCCCAAGTCTGATTGCCATAGGCTGTGCGCTCTGGCGTGATGCGACGGAACTCGCCAGCGCATTTCACCAGCAGAAGACCATCACCCAATTGGGCTGCATGGACCTCGCCTTGATCTGTCACGCGGCCGAACAGCAGCGTGGTCGCGGCGTCTCGAGGAGTTGTCGGAACGATCGCTTCAAGCCATTGCTGATGAATCAAGGGCAGCGTTGCCGGCAGATCGAAACTGCTCGATGTAGCGCGCAAGATCCGCCGGGTAACTTGGCAGGCACTACGTGCCCCCAGATCACTACGTGCTCTCGATCCCAATCCGTCTGCCACAGCCGCAATCCAGCCACCTCGGCAACCCGCCAGAACCATCGCGTCCTGATTAGGCTCGCCCAGATCCCGGTGTCGGGGGCCAATGACGCTCGCGCCGCAGGCAATAAACCTCATTGGAAGTCGAGGTCCAGTGCGTCGTCATCCGGCGGCGGGACAACGAATGCGGTTGAGATGTCTGGATTTTGGCTTGCCGTGCGAGTGGTCACACTCATGGTCACTGCACGGAAGAAACGGTGGATGTCCCGGGCGTTGTGGGCCTTGAAAATAGGAGCCTCTACGTCGTTCGCAAAATCCTTCAGCATTGCTTCATCGGCATCCGGCCCAATCGCCATAGCTAGCCGGGTCGCCTTCTGTGCCCGCTCGGAGTCGCAAAGAGCCTTGAAAGGAGCCTCCCAGTCGTCGGTCGGTTGTCCATCAGACAACAGAATCAAGACGGGGCGATAGGCTCTGGAGGGGATGCGATCCTTGTCCTCCAGCAACTGACGCGCGAGATCAAATGCCGCACCCATCGGCGTGACACCGTCTGCCTTAAATTCCGAGAACCCTGCGACGCCATGTGCCGCAACCAATGGCAAGTGCATCTGCGCCTTGCCACCAAAGGTGATCAGGCCCACCTGGATCTCGGTGCGCAAACGACTTTCCTTGGCGAAAGTCGAGACCATGTCCTTCATCGCAGCATTTAGCGCTTCGATCTTGCCGTTCTCCCCCATGCTGCCACTTGTGTCAGCCAAGACGATCACGGGGAGAGGCCGGGGCGTGGCGACAGCGAATTTTTTGAGACTGCTCATCTTCTTTGTCCTTTGATCAGGTTGATTTTTGGCATTCGGGCTTGAGGGCTTGGGTGGTGAAACCGGCACCTTGATGGAACGCATCGCGAGATCGCCGACGTATCGACTCACGATGTCTTCTTGGTATTTGGCAAACCCCATGATCCAGCCTCCAATTCATAAAAGTTCTTATGCTTACGCACCATCCGTGCCAGCTTTTTTGGACTGGTACTTGAGCAACCAATTCGTCAAAGTTTGGTAACTGCCAAGACCCAACAGCTTCGCTGCCTCAGTCTTGTTGCCACGACTCTGCTCCATGGCCCTATCCAAGTAGTGCCGGGCTACATCTGCCATCAGGTCAGGCAGCGAAAACCCCTCGCCAATTGCAGCCCCGAGAATGGCGTCGTCGGTGCCGGTGGTTGTGAGCGAGAGAACCTCATCGACATCCTCGGTGGCTATCTCCTCTCCTGGCGCCCAGATGGACGCCCTCAAAAGCGCGTTGTGCAGCTCCCTCACATTGCCCGGCCAGGCGCGGCGAAGAAGAAGATTTCTTGCGCCAACAGATAATGTCTTATGTTTAAAGCCCGGCTGGGAAGTTGCTTCGCGATTGATCTGCGCCAGCAAAGCGTCGATCAATAGATTGAGGTCCCCTTCGCGAGCGCGCAGGGGAGGCAATGCCAAGATGCCAACCGCGATTCGATGAAACACATCCTCTCTGAATCGCCCCGCCCGAACTTCTTCCGGCAGAACTCGGTTGGTAGCGGCGACGATGCGCACATCGTTTTTTCGGGACTTACTGGCCCCCAGGCGCGTCACCTCATGCTCCTGGAGTACGCGCAGCAATCAAACCTGTGACTGCAGCGGCAGTTCACCGATTTCGTCCAAAAAAAGCGTCCCGCCATCAGCTGCCTCAAAGTAGCCAGCACGGGTTGCATGGGCGCCGGTAAACGCACCCTTTTCATGACCGAAAAGCTCGGAGTCGATCAGTTCGAGCGGGATGGCCCCACAGTTGACTGCAACAAAGGGAGCGCCTTTTCGCTTGCTGGAAGCGTGGATCGCACGTGCAAAGAGTTCCTTGCCGGTCCCGGACTCCCCTTGGATCAATACGGGCAGATCCCGTTGCGCCAATCGCTGCGCCATCGCGACTACACGCTTCATCGCATTGCAGCGGTGAATGATGCTGGCGAACTCCGGCGCTGCCGGGGGCAATCCTTGGACAAGGTGTGCGAGAGCTTCGTCAGCTTGCTTGTTCGCAACTGGAAGGAACTCAGCGGCCAGGTCGAATGGAACAACGACAGGACGCACGCCGTGTTCACGAGAGGATTCGATGAGGTTGGCCCCGTACTTGGCTTTCGCCAACAGCACCCAGACAGCAGCCATGGCAGGGGTGCCAGGGCTCACGTGAAAAGTGACCGGCAGCTCAGGAGAAGAAGAGAGCGTCGCGGACACCGCTCCGTTGGCTGCGACGTATATGTCTTCGAAATCGGTGGGGCTACGCAGTTTTGCGTACCGCACCTCTGTAGCTCCCGTGAATTTGCCGCTCAGCCACGCCACGAAGTTCTGCGTTTTCTGCTGACCGTGATCTGATAGGAGCACTAGACGGTCATACACCCCGGTCTCCAGCGCCATCAAGATGGGACCGAAGTCTGTGCCCGACGCATCTTCCGAGGCGCGAAGGTCTGAGTTACCAAGCCAGGCAAAAAGTGTGGGCATCAGGCATAAGAAATTATGTGACTACATAAATTTCATTCTATCGTGGGTCATATGCATATGGAAAGCGTCGTAGGCGCTGGCTGATGACAAGCGAAATCCTGGACGGCGAGGAGCGCAAACCGATCAACTTCACACTACCCCGGCATTCACTCGCCATACCTCATTGCCCCAGCTTCCGTCGCAGAGTATTATGTCATCAATTTGATGATGTAAACTGCCTAGCAATGAGCAATCGAACAACCAATTTCGGTCTAACCGTCATCTTCCGTGGGTGAGGATCACCTGACCATGCATCCCCAGCGCGTTGAGAGCTTGAGCCACGCCCAGCGCGAGCGGCTGGCCTACATCGACTTCCGGCTCTACTTCTTCGGTGAGATCGGTCGCCCAGACCTGATTGAGCGCTTCGGTGTGGCTCCGGCAGGGGCGACACGCGATTTGGCGCTGTACCGAGAAATCGCGCCGCAGAACATCACCTTCGACGGCAGCAACAAGATCTACCGCATCGGGCAGGCGTTCTCCCCTCTGTTCGATCACGCATCGCAGCGCGTGCTGTCGGCGCTGGCTCTGGGCTTCGGCGATGGCGTGAACGGCGCAACGCAGCCGCTGCTGCCGTGCGAGTCACCCACCGCCCTGAGCAATCCCAGGATGGATGTGTTGGCCCCGGTCTGCCGGGCGATCCACGCCAAGCGACCCGTCGCCATCCGCTACCACTCGATGAGCAGCGGAGAGTCCGAGCGGGTCATCGTGCCCTTTGCCCTGGTGGACACCGGTCTGCGTTGGCACGTCCGAGCCTTTGATCGCAAGAGCGGAGAGTTTCGGGACTTCGTCGTTACCCGTATCGAAGCGCCAACGCTGCTCGACGAGGAGCCACAGGCCTTTGAGCGGCCGGACAACGACATCCAGTGGACGCGCATCGTCGAGCTGGACTTCGTGCCGCACCCGCGCCTTGAGCGCCCCGAGATCATCAAGATGGACTACGGGATGACCGACGGCTCGATCCGGATGCGCGTTCGTGCCGCCGTCGCGGGCTACATGCTGCTGCGCTGGAGCGTGGACTGCTCGCCCGACCATCGTCTCAAGGAAGAACAGTACCGCCTGTGGCTCAGCGATCCGCTGGCGCTGTACGGCGTCGAGAACGCCAAGCTGGCTCCGGGCTACCAAGCCCCGAGCAGCCCAAAGAAACGATAGGAAAGAAAAACGCCAATGGCCAAGACACTTGAAGCCCACGACAAACTGATCCGGGATATCTTCGAAGGCAGCTACCAGTTCGAGATTCCGGACTACCAGCGCCCCTACGCCTGGACAACCGAGCAGGCCACAGAGCTGTTCGATGATCAGGCCGAAAAGCCCCGCTGCCTTGTTCGGAGGCAGGGGGATGTTGAATGCTTTTTTGGGAATTATTCACGAAATGCTAGCCAAAGGAGTGTCAATGAGATTCTCGCCGTGGGAGAGATTTGAGAATCGGGAGAAACTTAGGGGTTTTCGTTTTCCAGGAATCTATGCACTGGCAATTTCTAGTCGAAATATCGCGGGCACGCCGTTCGGCTATGTGAAAGAAATTGTTTAGGCTCTAGACCATCAGGTTAAGCCCTGATAGGCTAGAATCATGTTTAAAAACAGCAAATTAAGCCGATACAAAGCCGGAAAAATTGCTGAATGCTTTTGCATCGATATTGATGCCACCAAAACTGCCTTGCTCCTGAAGCTCAACCGGAAGACCGTGAACAGGTATTTTCTGGCATTCAGGACGCTGATTCACGCTCACCAGACATCCCAAAAGGAGAAAATCCTGGGGGTTGTTGAGGTTGACGAAAGTTTTTTCGGCCCCGCCAGGGTCAGAGGACGCCCCGGCCCCAGAAAGCGAGGAAGAGGCACGCTCAAGCAGCCAGTGTTTGGGATCTACGAGCGAAACGGCTCCGTATATACCGAACTGGTGCCGGACTGCTCGGCCAAGTCGCTCCAGGCGATTATCCGGGGGAAGGTCGCCCTTGAAAGCGTCGTCCACTCCGATGGATGGCGAGGATACGAAGGCTTGGTTGACGTCGGTTATGACAAGCACTTTCGCGTCAACAAAGCCAAGCACTTCGTCGAGAATAACGTTCATATTAATGGGATAGAGGCTTTCTGGAGTTTCACCAAGCGCCGCCTCACAAAATTCAATGGGGTGAAAAGGAACTTTGAATTACACCTCAAAGAATGTGAATGGCGCTACAACAAGCCCCTATCCCAGCTCATTGCCGAACTGAAGCTACTGGTATCAAAAAACGAAGACCTGATGGTCTAGAGCCTTGTTTATTTCGGAATGACAAATTCAAGGGTTGGCTTGCGGAGACGATTGAACGCATTTAATAACACGCTTCGAGATAAGTCGGGGCCTGGTCACGGCGGGGCTGAACGTTTTCGTTACGATTATGAGGATGGCGAAATACTTTCCCGAAAGCTCTACGTGGCGATCTGTCCATTTGAATGCGATGTAACATCTATTGATCGCAAGGATCTTGAGGCTATGGGGGAGGTCGTTCGTGCTGAGTACATAGCGTTCGCGAATTATGCAGAGTTGTTTGGTAGGTTGCCAAAATACAACGATAGACACCGCTCACCGAAGCGGAAAGCGTAGTGTGGCATATATACCGAGACTTCGCCACGGGCTGGGCCACGACGCCCGGTCACACTACGCAACCTGTGAAGTTGATCTTGGCTCTGGAGATGGGACCCTGTTGGAGAGGAGAGCGCCTAATCCAGTAGTGACTAGCTCGCCTTATGTCAGGATATCTCCCCACATTCTGGACAGACAAATCTCCATGAACAGTTGGCGGGCTGGTCGGTTGAAACTAGGAGCAACTCCAGTAAACGCTCGCGCGAGTTTTTGCGGTACTTTGTTTTTAGGCGAATTTACCGTAATGCGCTCGCTCCCCATTCTCTCACATTCAAGGGGACATAGCCCTTGGTCCTCGTTTTGGCCAGGTAGCTGGCCCACTCCACGCATCTTTGGATATCTCGTTCATAGCAGGCATCATGACGATCCAGGTGGATGAAGTCAGGGTGTCTGTTGCCGTCTCTGCTTTGGTCGCATTTTTGAAGGAGGCCAGGGTAGTCGATCCCAAGGGCTCTCTGCCAGAGTTGTTCAGCCTTCTCCATGTGGTTCCAACTGCTTTTTGTTAGGTTGCCATTTAGAAGCAGCATTACGTGGTAATGCTGGTGTTTTTCTCTGGATTGTTCACGTGCCCAGGCGTACTGGAAGGCTATCCCCTTGCGGGATAAATAGCGTGTAAAGCTGTTGAAAAAGCGCTGAATGTCGTTGTTTTTACGGGATGAATAGAAGTCTCTCGGATATCGTAAGTCAAAGCGAATGAAGAGCACTCTGCTGAATCTACTCGTCATGTACTCTATGCGGTCAATGATGGTATCAAGGATATCGATGCGACATGGTTTGTCGTCATACGCTTGAACTGGATAGTCTCTGTGGGTTTTTTCTGTTATGAACATGGCGTACTCCTTTGTTTGGCTATTGAATTAATGGAGAGTGTTATTTGTTACACAAAAAGAAGCCGACACTCGTGATGTCGGCTCTTGGTATGGCTAGCTTTGGCTAGCTGGTGATGTGTTGGTGTAGTTTTTGTCGTGTGTGTATGTTTATATTCCGATATTTATTTTTTGTGTCTCTTTATGTATTTAGTCTTTGTTTATAAATAAGAAATATTAAACAAGAAAAATAGATATGAAATATTAATAAGGAGGATAATGAATAATGTGTCTATAATAGATATAAGAGAGATATTACCATTTTAGCATGTGTAATTTTTTGAATATAAAAGTGATATGCTGGATATTTGTGGGTTTGAACTTGATTGCTGGTGAAGTTTGATGTGCTGATTTTTTGTCAGACTTATTTTTTTACATACTATGTAGGGAGCGAGTGGTGACTTGTAGAAATTTCAAGCGCCTGTATGTGGCCGCAGTGTTTTTCCTGTTTTTGGCATTCCCCACTACGTTGTCTTTCGCGTGGGGCGGGAAGGTTGTTGGTGTCTCAGATGGCGATACGGTTACTGTGCTCAGCAGCAGCCATGAGCAAATTCGTGTTCGTCTGTATGGAATTGATGCTCCTGAGAGCGAGCAGCCTTTTGGCACGAAATCCAAGCAGAGCCTGTCGGGTTTACTGTTTGGTAAGACAGTAGAGGTTGATGAGGTCGATGTTGATAGATACGGTAGGGTTGTCGCTCGTTTGCATGTCGGCCAGGTTGATATCAATGCGGAGCAAGTCAGGCGGGGGATGGCGTGGGTGTATGATTCTTACTGTCGTGATGCGGTATGTGTCGATTGGCGACGGTTAGAGCATGTCGCGCGTGATTCGTCTTTGGGGTTGTGGGGTGATCAGCGCCCCACGCCACCGTGGGAATGGCGGAAGAGTAGGAGGGGGGCGTCCACGCAGGGTGTCCAGCATGAGAGTGGCGTTGGAGGCCAGCCTTCCGGGGTAGGATATCACGGCAATCAACGTAGCCACGTTTTTCACCGTTCAGGCTGCAAGGATTATGACTGCCCCAATTGTGTCGTTATTTTTGAGACGCGTGAGGATGCAATAAAGAAAGGCTTTAGGCCTTGTGGCGTGTGTCGGCCTTAGGGCTTCTGTGTTTTGTTGTTTGTTCGCTTTTGTTGAATCGTTTTTTTTATTCCTTTGAAGTGGCAAGCCTGCCTTTTTTGATGGATTTATCTGTTGCGTCGTACGTATGTTGTGCCAGATTGTAACATTCGCTGAAGTAATCACATTTTTTTGAGAGGTTAAGGCAGGAGTCTTTCTCACATATAGCAGTCTTTCTGCGTGACCTGATAGTCTTTTGTGTCTCGATAAATGCTTCGGTTTTATTCATTTTCTTGAAGTTTATGTTGTCCCAGAGCACGAGCGAAAATAATCGGTTAGATATTTCGGCCTCTACGTCTTTAAGTTTTGTAGTGTTGAAGAACGTATTGAAGTAGTGGCGTGTTATTGTGTCATCGTTTGTGTGTTTCTGTGGATTTTGCTCGTAGGCGATCATCGAAAGGGTTGACTTGATTCTGTTGAGAACGTCATCGTAATGCTGGTCGAGTTCCTCAAAATCAATAAAAAAGCATAGGTGTTGCAGTGCTTTGCTTTTATCTGCAAGGGGTGTGTTATACGTTTCTTCTATTGATGCCCATAATGGCATCCAGTTGATATTGAGGAAGAATTCTTTTTTTGGGAATATTGGTTCTATGGAGGCCGTGATGTTTTTTTCGCTGATGGCAAGCATAGAGTATTCCTTGTTACGGAAAGTGTCTGCGTGCGTAGCGTATACTCCGTGCTCAAGGGATATTTTTGATAGGCCGCTTATTAATGCTTCGTTTGCTTTGTTAGATATGTATTCATTGTATACGTCCATGAATTTCCAGTGTTTGTCGAAATCGTCGCCATGCGCATGGTCCATCACTCGTCGTAAAAGCGCTTGATTGTATATGTCCATATCTTCATTGTCTTTATCCATAAAGGTGTAATATTCTACAAATGCGTCTGCAGAATGTTCGGTGTAAAGTTCTCCAAGTGTGTTTTGTAGGTCAGTCTTCAGCGCCGGGAGGAGTGATAAATGTTCTTCATATTTAGGGTTTGTAACGATGTGCCTGAGTGCGTATTCGTTGTTGAAGAAGGCAGAAAGTTTTAAGCGATATCCTCCTAGGTCCGCATTTTGTTTTTTCATGGCTTTTTTATCTCCGTGTCTGTGGGGCGGTTGAGTGCGTGGGCTATGGTTTGTGTTGCGGCTTCCGCAGCTCTTTTAAGTGCGTCATCCCTGAGGTGGGCATAGCGCTGAGTCATTGCGGGGCTTTTATGTGTCATGAGCTTTTGTAGCTCGTACATGCTGACCTTGCCAGAGCTTGCCAGCATGCTTGCATACACATGTCGTAGACCGTGAAATGGACGAAAGCCCTCTGGGAGGCCTGCTTCTTTTTTGATTGCGTCGGCCTGCTTCCGGATATCAACCAGTCTTCCACCACCCTTGCCTGGGAAAACGTAAGTGCTGATCAAGGGCGGAATCGACATTAGCACTTCGCGTGCGAGGTCGTTGAGGGGGATGCGCTCGGATTGTCCAGACTTCGCTCCCTTGCCATCATCGTTCCCAACAAGATTGATGAAACCTCGTTCCCAGTCAATATGCTCCCATTTTAGGCTGAACATTTCTCCTCTACGCATGCCAGTGTATAGGGCGAGCAGCATCATGTTGCCAGCCTTTTTGTGTCTTGTATTCGCAATAGCATCAAGAAGCGAAATCAGTTGCTCTGGTGAGAGGTCTTCGGTTCTTTCATTGTTAAGGCGCGGCATTTCGAACTGAACAGCAATTTGTGATTGAAGTATCAATCCTTTTTTGACGCCAAATGATATAATTCGACGTAGTAGTTCCAGAATGTTCCTAATTGTTCCGGGCTTCTTTCCGGATTTTGTAAGTGCCAGGCGTAGGTTGTCGACATGTGTCGTTGTGATCTCTTCAGGCTTCAGGCTCTTAAAGGCGTTCAGGTGGACAGTGAACCTGTTTTGGTCGGCTGTAAGTCCTTTGAGGTTTTCATTCCGGCGTTTGTACTCTTCCCAAAGGCTATGGATTGTCCACTCTTTGGTGGAAAGGGCGCTTTTTTCCGCTTCACGGGTCTCTTTTCGGGTGAGGCGTTTGCCTTCAAGTAGTTGGCCGCGGATTATCGAGGCTCTGGCCGGGGTCATGTCGTCGGCGTATTGTCGGCCCACCTTTGTTTCGATGAGCTTTCCATCTCGTTTATAAACTGCGTAGTATACGCGCTCAATACCGTTGCCGCCTGTTCGTATGGTTTCACGGTAATAGACGCCTGGGTAGGCCGTCTTGATTCGTTTCGAGGGTGGCATGCTTCCTTCCTTGGTAGATGGGGTGGGGTGGTGTGGTGGTATTTTCCAACCCTATTTCCATACTGTAAAGCAAAATCCAACCAAATTTCCAACCGGCGAGCTCATGCTGGAGACTAATCAGAAGCAAAAGAGATAAAAAAATTCTTTGAATATTAGCATATTAATTTGTTAGGCAGTGTTTTGTTTAGTGTGGTTTACTGCGAAACTCTTGGGCTCATAACCCGAAGGTCGTCGGTTCAAATCCGGCCCCCGCAACCATATTTGAAGGCCCTGAAAGGCAACTTTCAGGGCCTTCTTGCTTGTTCTGCGCGTTGCGTTGGTTTTTTGCAGCATTTCTGCAAGGTTGCACGGGGTGAGGGGAATACAGCTCCAATCGCCGCAAGATGTGCGGAGATTCTCTCAACTCTTTCGAGTGGCGAGGCCCCTTACCCGGCGGATGCCTTCTGTCCCCCCAACCCACCCGCGCTACGCCGGGAACAGCTTCACCACGCTGGTCAGGTTGGCGTCGCCAAGGCCTTCGTCAATGCCGCGCCGGAATACCGAGCGCGCGGCGGCTATGGTGGGTGCGGCATCGGGCGAGCCGGCGGCCTTGAGCGCGTAGCCGAAGTCCTTTTCGACCAGATCAACAGGAAACATCACGGGCGCCTCGCCCGAAAGCAGCGAGCCAATGGCCCGCTGGGCGTAGGGGCTCCATACCGCCGTACCGGCGATGATGCCCATGATCTTCCGGGCATCCGCGCCGTTGCGGCGCAGCATGCCGATCAGTTCGGCGATGGCGGTCACCTGGACGCCCAGCAGGGCGTTGGTGGCCAGCTTGGTCAGCGCGCCCGCGCCGATTTCCCCAGTATGGTTCACCGAGTTGCCCATGGCCAGCAGTACCGGCTCGGCCTTGTTGCAGGCGTCTGCGCTGCCGCCCACCAGAAAGATGAGCTGCGCGGCGTCTGCCTGTGGCAGCGACCCGGATACCGGGGTTTCCAGCAGGGTCACGCCCCGGCTGACCGCCTCCGCGCCCAGATTTTTGATCCAGTCCACCGACAGCGTGGAACTGTCCATGGCGATGGCGCCAGGCCGCATACCCGCGAAGGCCCCGGTTTCGGCGTCCAGCCAGACCGTGGCGGATGCGGCGTCGTCGCGCACCATGGCCAGCACGAAGTCCGCCCCGGCGGCGGCATCCCTGGGCGTGGCGGCCTGCGTGGCCCCCAGGGCCAGCAGCGGCTCCGTCGCCCTGGCGGTGCGGTTCCAGACGGTGACCTGATGCCCGGCCTTCAGCAGGTTGGCGGCCATGCGCCTGCCCATTGCTCCAAGGCCCAGCACGGCGATATGGGACATGATGATGCTCCTTGGTCGCGATGCGGGTTGGTTGCCCCGATTTGGGAGGACGTGGCCCGATGTGGCCGAGCGTGACCGATGCGGAGCCGATGCGAGGAAGACATGAGCGGACGCGGGCTGACTGAACGGACGGGGCTGACGGTGACGGCCCCCGCGCCGGTCCGCCGCAGGGGACGGCGGCCTTTGTTCAGTATAGGACGCCTGACGCGTTTTACAATACGGAAAGGCGGACCGTGCGGCCTCGTCCCGTGTGCGGGGGCGAGGACGGACGGTCCGCCTTGGTTGTGTGTGGGGGGCTGGGGGCAGCCGCGGGGTGCCACCATTGGAATGGCAGTGACGGGCATGCCGCCGTTGGCGGCCCGTGTGGCCCGTCGGGGTAGTGGGGTTCGTGAGCCCCGCGCGGGCTGTCCCCTTATGCCCCTCTATGCCGCCGGCACGCCGTGTCCTGCCTGCCGGGTGCGGTCCGCCAGCCGCGCGTGCCGCTCACGGTCGCGCAGATGCTGGAGCAGGGCCAGGGCCTCTTGCGGGGGGCGCTGCTCCACGCGGCGGTACTGGCGGCCATCCGGGGTGCGGGTGGTCATGCCAAGGTCGCACAACCAGCGGCGCAACAGGGCATGATCGCCGAAGTGATGGCAGGCGCGCAGGGCGTCGTCCATCTGGGTGCCAGTCAGTTCGTGCCCGGCGGGCAGGCGCGACCACACCCACCACAGGCAGAGCCGTTGCAGGCTGACCTTGCCCGGCCAGCGGGCCAGCAGCCCGTCCGGCCCGAAGTGGCGGGCGGCGCGTTCCACGCGGCGCAGGTCCACCGGCTCTTCCGGATTGGCGGGCTGCGGCGCGGCAAGGCGTTCCAGCCGTTCCTGCGCCGCGAACTGGGCGCGATAGTGCTGGAAGTTGCGGTAGCCCACGGCGCGGACCAGCATGTTCAGCAACTGGACATGGCTGACATGGCTTACAGGGCTGACGGGGCCGGGTGCATTCGCGGGAACGCACGCGGCATCACCGGCGGAACCGACAGTGGGGCTGCCAGTGGCATCGTGGGCGGGGTTGCCGCAGGCATCGTCAGTTGGGCGGCCACCATGGCCTGCCAGTTGCAACGGCATGGCGCACGCCGCCAGTTCGCGTTGCAGCGAACGGGCCAGTGCGGAGACGTCCTTGGCGATGAAGGGAAAACGAGGTCTGGACATCACCTATCCTCTCGACGTGCCGGTCCGGATGGGGTGTCGATGGTCACTGGCTTTCGACGCGGCACGAGGCAGGTGCGTGTCGGGATGGAGAGATGGCAGGTTTAGCTTCCCTCAGGGGGACAGTGACGCCTTGGTGAACTGCCGACCGGTTCCGGGTCTACACCGGGGCGCGGGGTTTTTCAAGCGGGGGGGGCTACGGGCGGGCCAGCCGGTGAGATGGGCGCGTCATGCAGAACGGGGCGGCCCGGCTTTCGGCTGGTCCGTGTCATTCGAAACGGGGCGGCCCAGCTTTCGGCTGGTCCGTGCCATGCGAAAGGGGGGCGGTCCAGCTTTCGGCTGGTCCGCCCCGTCGGGTATGCATCGCTGTATTCCCCGGTTACCTCACGTCGGCAGGGGGCAACGAGGACAGCGAGGACAACGACGCCAGCGGCGCGCCGTAGTACGCCTTCAGGTACAGTTCGCGGATTTCCGCGATCAGCGGGTAGCGCGGGTTGCCGCCGGTGCACTGGTCGTCAAAGGCCTGTTCGGCCAGCAGGTCCACCCGGTCCAGAAAGTCCGCCTCGGCAATGCCCGCCTCGCGCAACGAGCCGGGAACGTTCAGGTCGGCCTTCAGCGTTTCTATGGCCTGCACCAGCCGGGCCACCTTGCTGTCGCGGTCGTCGCCGCAGCCTTCGGTCAGTCCCAGCATGTCGGCGATGCGCGCGTAGCGCCCCTTGACGAAGGGGTAGCGGTACTGCGGCATCAGTCCCTGCTTGGTGGGGGTGTCGGTGGCGTTGTACTCGATGACGTGCGAAAGCAGCAGCGCGTTGGCAAGGCCGTGCGGCATGTGGAACGTGGCCCCCAGCTTGTGCGCCATGGAATGGCACACGCCAAGGAACGCGTTGGCGAAGGCCATGCCCGCAATGGTGCCTGCGTAGTGCATCTTTTCGCGGGCCATCACGTCGCGCGCGCCATCATTGTACGCCCGGCGCAGGTACTTGAAGACCAGACGCACGGCCTCCAGCGCGTTGCCGTCGCTGAAGTTGTTGGCATAGGTGGAGGTGAAGGCCTCCACCGCGTGGGTCAGGGCGTCCAGCCCGGAATGCGCGGTAAGCGTCTTCGGCATGTCCATGACGAATTCCGGGTCCACGATGGCCATGTCCGGCGTCAGTGCATAGTCGGCGATGGGGTACTTCATGCCCGTGGCGTCGTCGGTGATGACGGCAAAGGGCGTCACCTCCGACCCGGTGCCGGACGTGGTGGGCACCGCCACCATCACGGCCTTCTTGCCCAGCTCCGGAAAGGCATGGACCCGTTTGCGGATGTCCATGAAGCGCATGGATATTTCCTCGAACTTCAAATCCGGCTGCTCGTACATCAGCCACATGATCTTGGCCGCGTCCATGGGCGATCCGCCGCCAAGGGCAATGAACATGTCCGGCTGGAAGGCGCGGATGGAATCGAGCGCGGCGTAGGTGCCGGTAAGGTCCGGGTCTGGCTTCACGTCGCTGAACACCCGGTACTGGATGCCCAGCTTTTCCAGCACGGCGGTCACCTTGCCCACGTGGCCCAGGGCTTCCATGGTGCGGTCGGTGACGACGAAGGCGCGCTTTCTGTCGCGCATGTCTTCCAGCGCCAGGCGCAGCGCCCCCATCTTGAAGTAGATTTTCGGGGGCACCCGGAACCACAGCATGTTCTCGCGCCGTTCGGCCACGGTCTTCACGTTCATGAGATGCTTCACCCCGATGTTTTCGCTGACGGAATTGCCGCCCCACGAGCCGCAGCCCAGCGTCAGCGAGGGCGCCAGTTCGAAGTTGTACACGTCGCCGATGGCTCCCTGCGACGAGGGCATGTTGATGAGCGTGCGCCCGGTGGTCAGCACGTTCTGGAAGTGGACGATGCGCTCGCGGTTGGATTCGTCGGTGTACAGCACCGATGTGTGCCCGGCCCCGCCCAGTTCCACCAGACGCTGGGCCATGTCCACGGCGGTGGAAAAGTCGGGCGCGGGGTAGAAGCCCAGCACTGGCGAAAGCTTCTCGTGCGCGAACGGGTCCAGCGGGTCGATGGCGTCGCGTTCCGCGATGAGGATCTTGGTGGTCGGCGGCACGGTGATGCCCGCCATGGCCGCGATTTCCGCCGCCGATCGGCCCACGATGGCCGCGTTGAGCCTGCCGTCGGTGAACACCACGCCCGCAAGGGCCTCCGCCTCTTGCGGAGAGGCGAAGTGGCAGCCGCGCGCCGCGAATTCGGCCTTCACCGCGTCCGCCGCCGCGTCTTCCACGATCACCGCCTGCTCAGAGGCGCAGATCATCCCGTTGTCGAAGGTTTTCGACAGTATGATGGAGTTCACCGCCATCTTCACGTTGGCGGTGGCGTCCACCACCACCGGGGTGTTGCCCGCGCCCACGCCGATGGCGGGCTTGCCCGAGCTGTAGGCGGCATGCACCATGCCCGGCCCGCCGGTGGCAAGAATCAGCGACACGCCCCGGTGTTGCATGAGCTGGCGGGTGGTGTCAGGCGTGGGCGCTTCCACCCAGCCGATGACCCCGCGCGGCGCGCCTGCGGCCACGGCGGCCTCATGCACGATGCGCGCGGCCTCCACCGTGCATTTCGCGGCGCGCGGGTGCGGCGCGAAGATGATGCCGTTGCGCGTCTTCAGCGCCAGCAGCGCCTTGAAGATGGTGGTGGAGGTGGGGTTGGTGGTGGGGATGATGCCCGCAATGACCCCGATGGGCGCGGCCACCTCGCGGTAGCCGTAGGCCGGGTCGTCGCGGATGACCCCGCAGGTCTTGTCGTCCTTGTATTTGTTGTAGATGTATTCCGAGGCGAAATGGTTCTTGATCACCTTGTCTTCCAGGATGCCCATGCCCGTTTCCTGCACGGCCATGCGGGCAAGGTGGATGCGCTGGGCCGTGGCGGCTGCAGCGGCGGCGTGGAAGATGGCGTCCACCTGCTGCTGGGTGAAGGTGGCGAAGGCGCGCTGCGCCTCGTTCACGCGGGTGACGATGTCGTCTACGCAGACGTTGCTTGGGGAAATGTTGTTTGGGGAGATGTTGTCCAGGGAGATGGCGTCCGGCGTGGTGGCCGGTTTCGCGCCCTGTGCGTTGGGCTTCTTGCTCATGGGGGCTCCTTGCCGACGGGAAGGCGGTGCCTGCCCGGCGGACGAGTTCCGGCGTCCGTTGCGCCGCTTGCGGGTTGCCCGTGGCCGCCGCCGTGTCGGGATGGGCGGAGGCTGCGTCTATATTTGTGCATGCAACCATTCATGGGCGAGGGCGTCAAGACCGGCATGGTCCGGAATGGGAGCGTGCCGGTCGTTGCAGGCTTGCCGGATGGGTATGGTGTGACTTTTTTGTGAATTGTAGTCGTGTGGAGGACCTTTATACTAATATATATGGGAATGCAGGATGATGCGATGTAGTCAGTGTTGGTCGTGCTATCTGCTCAGAACGTGTACAGTCCTTGCCTCTCGACGGACGGCGGCGGATTGGGCATGGTGACGAGGCGTTGATTCACGTTTTCGGCAATAGGCGATCCGAGCGCCCGCCTGCGGGATGTCCGCGTGTTCGGGCGACGACAACCCCTCAAATGCGGCAACGAAACAGCCAGGGAGGCCACATGGGCGACCATCGGACAGCGCAGCCGGATGTCACGGCGGTTCCGGGCGCGGTGGTGCAGTGCCTCCAACTGGACGGCAGTCCGGCAGAGGTGCTGTTGGAAGGACGGATGGAACTGCCCACCCCTGCGGGCGTGCTGGTGCCCCAGTACGCGCCGGAAGACCCCCGCAGGCAGCGGGTGCAGCCGGTGGAACTGCACCCCGGTGGCGGGCTGAAGGCGGTGTCGTTGCAGGAAAGGGCGGTGATCGAAACGCCCGTGGGGTCCATGGTGGCGGAGCGGGTCACCTTTCACCCCGGCGGCCAGTTGCGCCGGGTGTTTCCACTGGATGGCAAGATTTCCGCCTACTGGAGCGTGGAGCACGAAACGGCCCTTGCCGGGCCGCAGCGCATGGCAACGCCCATCGGCGTTGTCAGCGCGCGGATCATCTCCGCGCACTTCTTTCCGTCCGGTGCGTTACGCAGCGTCACCCTGTGGCCCGGCGAGCGGTTGACCATCGTCACACCGCAGGGTCCGGCCAGCGTAAGCGTGGGGTTTTCGTTCCACGAGTCGGGCGCGCTGCGTTCGTTCGAGCCGGACGCCCCCTTCGAGGCCAAGACCCCCGTGGGTACCGTGCTGGCCTTTGATAACGATCCCGAGGGCGGCATGGCTGCGGACCTGAACTCGCTGCAATTCGACGAGGCAGGCAACGTGACCGCCCTGACCACCGCCACCGACAAGGTGGTGGTGACCTGCAAGGCCGTGGCGAGTGCGGGGCCGGGTGGACGTTGCCCGGAGGGGCATCGTTCGGGCGGGGCTGATGCTGACGGAACCGGCGAGGACGCGTGGCCCGCCTGCTGCCCGGACTGCGCCCGCTGGTCCGCCGCCACCGGCAGGCAGGTGCG
>NZ_VRYY01000649.1 GCF_015731765.1 Nitratidesulfovibrio oxamicus | reverse complement strand
GCCGTGGCCACGGCCAGCGGCCCGTTGTGCGTGGAGGCGGGGGGCCTGTCCCTGCTGGCAGACCCGGTGGCCTCGCCGGGGCGGGTGATCATTGCCGGTGCCGGGCACGTGGGGCGGCAGGTGGGCCTGATGGCCTCGCTGGCCGGGTTCCGGGTGACCGTGCTGGATGACCGGCCCGATTTCGCCAAAGCCGATCGGTTGCCCGGCGCGGACGAGGTGCGTTGCGTCACGCCCGGTGGCGACTGGCTGGAGGGGCTGGGGATGCACGAAGACTGCTACGTGGTCATTGTCACACGCGGGCACCGCAACGACGGCGAAGTGCTGGCCAGCGCCCTGCGCACCCCGGCCCGCTACGTGGGCATGATCGGCAGCCGCCGCAAGCGTGACGCCGTGTACCGCAGGCTGGAAGAGGCGGGCACCCCGCGCGCGGCCATCGAGCGGGTGCATTCGCCCATCGGGTTGGACATCGGCGCGGAAACGCCCGAGGAAATAGCCGTAAGCATCGTGGCGGAACTGGTGCAGGCGCGGGCCGCCAGTCGGGTGCGCCACGCCATTCCGCCCCTGCAGGCCTGAAGCCCCGCAGGGTTGACACGGTCGCAGGGCGCGCCGGATCGTTGTCGGGCACGGAGCAAGGAATGCCATCTGAAGTGATGAATGATTCGGCGGTTTCGATAGCATGCCTGCCAACAATCGAAAGTTCTGGACGATCGGGAGGGGAGCGGCCATGCAGACGGTTGCACCCGGCGTGACGGCCCCAGCACTCTTCCCGCTTTCCCCGTACCCGGTCGTCGGCGTGGTGCTGGCGGCGGGCGCTTCGTCGCGCATGGCTCCGGACTTCAAGCCGCTGCTGGACCTGTGCGGCGCCTCGGTGCTGGCCCGCTGCGTGGAGATGTTCCGGCAGGCAGGCGTGGCGGATGTGCTGGTGGTCACCGGGCACCGCGCGGACGAGGTGGCGGCGGAGGCCG
>NZ_VRYY01000648.1 GCF_015731765.1 Nitratidesulfovibrio oxamicus | reverse complement strand
AGCGCGGCCACGCGGGCCTCCAGCAGCGCGCGCACCTGCACCGCCTCTTCCACCTCTTCGGCGTCGAAGGGGCGCAGCACGTAGCCGCCGGCAGAACGCTTCTGCAGCAGCCCCTCCTGCTCCAGCCGGTGCAGGGCCTCGCGCAGGGGGGTGCGGCTGATGCCCAGTTCCGCCGCCAGGCGGTCCTCCACCAGCCGCTGGCCGGGCTCCAGTTCGCCGTCGATGATCATGCGCTTGAGCATGCGCGTCACTTCCTGCCCCAGCGACTGCTTGACCAGTCTCGCCATCAGTTGTCCTCCTGCGTGGCGCTGCCGCGCCGCGTGTCGTCCCGCATGTCCCTCGCCACCCCGGGTGCCGCCCCGGACGTTGCCTCGGACGCGACCCCGGGCTCTCCCCCGTGATCTCCCCCGTGATCTCCCCCGTGATCTCCATTGACAGGGCCGAGGAACGCCTCGCGCAGCAGTTCGTCGGAAAGTATGTCGGCGGAGTTGCCGGAAAACCGGATATGCCCGCTGGTGATGATGTACCCCCGGTTGCAGATGGCCAGCGCGCCCAGCGCGTTCTGTTCCACCAGCAGCACCGAGCAGCCCATGGAGGGCAGGTCGCGCACCACCCGGAAGATGGCCGCCGTAACCCTGGGCGCAAGGCCCAGGCTGGGCTCGTCCAGCAGCAACAGGCGGGGACGGGCCATCAGGGCGCGGCCCATGGCCAGCATCTGCTGCTCGCCCCCGGAAAGGTTGCCCGCTGGCTGGCCGATGCGCTCGCCCAGCACGGGAAACAGGTCCAGCATGCGGGCCAGGTCGTCGGCCACGGCGGCGCGACTGGCGCGACCGCCCTTCTTCAGGCGCAGGTAGGCGCCCATTTCAAGATTTTCGCGTACCGAAAGCTGGGTGAACACCCGGCGCCCCTCGGGCACCTGCACCACCCCGGCGGCCACGATGCCCGCCGGGCGCGGCGGCAGCGGCG
>NZ_VRYY01000647.1 GCF_015731765.1 Nitratidesulfovibrio oxamicus | reverse complement strand
GGCGGCGCTGCCGCGCGGGCTGAACGACGCGCGGGGCCTGTGGGTGGCGGTGCGCGTGCAGCGGGCGGAGTTTCAGGGCTACGCCGAGCGCCGCGTGGGCAACGCGGTGGTGGCCCCGTTCATAAAGCGTTCGCACCTGTTCACCATCGACTTCACATGGCGGGTGGCCACCGAAGAGGAGGTCCGCCTGCTGACCGACATCAACATCGTTCCCCACGTGGGAGGAGGCAACTGACATGGCCAACACCGCGACCAAGAGCGCGACCAAGAGCACGCAGGACATGACGGACAAGGCAACGACGCAGGACGCGCCCGACATTGCGCAGACGCAGGCCGACACCGCGCAGACGCAGGCAACCGGCAGCGACACGCCGCAGCACGAGGGGCAGCAAGCCGCCTCCACGGGGCAGGAACAGGCCGCCACCGCCGAAAACGCCACCAGCGCGTCCGATGGCGATGGCGCCGCAGCCACCACGGGGCAGGACCAGCCCGCGGCAACCCTGCATTCGCTGGACGAGCTGGCCACACTGTACCGCGTGCCCAGTTGGCAGCAGGCGGCGCTGGCGCGCATGCAGGGCTGGGAGCCCGGCAAGCGCGTTACCGCAGAAACCTACGAAGCGGCCCTGACCGCGTTGGGCGCACGTCCGCAGGGCGGGCGTTAGCCGTAAGGAGGCACCATGGGCGACGTACTGGAATATCTTGTGGACGGCACGTCGGGCCTTGCGCCCGGCGGCGTGGACGGCACGGCCATGATCGTGGGCGTGTGCTCCGGGGGCCAGCCCGGCAAGGGCTACCTGCTGGGCAAACGCAGCGACCTTGCGGGCCTGCTGGGCGTGGGGCCGCTGGTGGATGCCCTGCGCGACATCTTCGCCACCGGAGGGCAGAACCCCGTGGTCATCGCCGTGCCGGTGGCCGGGCAGCCCGCCGGGTACATCTCGCCGGTGCGGCAGACCGGCCCCGGCGCGG
>NZ_VRYY01000646.1 GCF_015731765.1 Nitratidesulfovibrio oxamicus | reverse complement strand
CGCGCAGTGCGCAGGGCTTCCGCCAGCGGGGCCAGCCCGCGCCGCCGGGCCTTTTCCGCGCGGGTGACGCGCTTTGGCCGGTAGGGCAGGTACACGTCCTCCAGCGCGGTGAGCGTGGACGCCCCCGCCACGGCCTTGGACAACTGCGGGGTGAGCAGCCCGCGCTCTTCCAGCGACGCCAGCACGGCGGCCCGTCGCTTGTCCAGTTCGCGCGCCTTTTCCAGCGCGTCGCGCACGGCGGCCACCTGCACCTCGTCCAGACTGCCCGTGGCTTCCTTGCGGTAGCGGGCTATGAACGGAATGGTGGCCCCTTCGTCCAGCAGGGCCATGACGGCGGAGACGCCGGATACCGGCAGGGACAGCGCGGCGGCCAGGGCTGCCGGGGCAGCGGCGACTGGCGTGGCTGGCGAAACGGCAGGAGCGGATCTGGACGGGGGGGCAGGGGCAGCGGCGGCGGTGGCCTGAAGTTCTGGCGTCACGGGATATTCCTGTTGTTGTCCGGTGGCGGACGATGTAAGCATGTGGTTACGTCAAGGGATTGGTTTTCTGCCACAGTCCTGCCATCCGCAACCGTGAAGGAGGCCTGCCATGAGCCATACCGAAGCCGACCTGCCCGCCGTCATCCGCGAGGCGGAGTTCGTCATCCTGGCCGACGGAACCCAGGTGCGCTACGAGGAAAGCGGCGGCGCGCGAGACGTGTTCGTCAACGACGAATGGACCGCCCGCAGCACGCTGTTTCCCGGTTCGGATTACTGTCTCGAAACGGGGGGGTGCACCTATCTGCTGACGGCCACCGACGACGGGCTCAAGGTCGAGAAGCAGTAGCAGTCCGGTGTCCGGCATTCATGCCGGAAAATTGCGGGGCCGCGCATGTGCGCGGCCCTTGGCGTTTGCGGTGCCGGGCCGCGTGTCCGTGTGCGCGGCTGCGGCCAGGGCGACGGTGCATGGTCCGCTTACCGGGTTGGCCCCTGCCCG
>NZ_VRYY01000645.1 GCF_015731765.1 Nitratidesulfovibrio oxamicus | reverse complement strand
GGCGGCGGCGCTGACCAGCCCGCTGGGCTGCGCGCCCTGTTCCGCCACCCTGCGCACACTGGGCTGCGGCTGGGGGCACGGCAGCGGGAGCCCGCACGGCGAAAAGGACCGCAACGCCACCGCAGATCCCGACGAAACCACCCCGTGCATGGCCGCCATCACCGTGCAGACAGTACTGGACAAGGTATGGGAATTGCTGGGAATACCCGACAAGAAACGGGAATGGGAGCGGCAGCCTTGATGCTTGCACGCGGAAGAACGCGGCACGGTCACCGGCGAGAGGAAACGTCCCCACACACGACAACGGCGGACAGCGCGCAAAAGAAAAACCGGCCCCACACCCCTGTAGGACCGGCTCTCTGCAAAGAAAGGAAGGTGATCAGGATGTAGCAAGCGGTGTGCCAACGCACCGCGGCGGCTGAACACAGCCTGCATCGCCTGCGGACGCTCACGTATCCATCTTGTTTTTCAGCTTTTTTCAAGATTCGCCAGGTAGCGGGTCGGCACGGACCGTTTGCGCAATCAGTTCAACTTTTTTGCCAACGATGTTGCCGCCGCCTCGCAGGCCCCGTCCGGTGCGGTTTTGCGGCCATTTTGCCGCCGTGGCCTTGCAAAAATTTTTTGTACTCCCGGCAGGGTCGCCCCCCGTTCACTCCAGCGCAAACCCGGCATCACGCAGGGCCTGAGCCGACACGGCCCCGGCCCGCAACACCCGCAGGCGCGGCGCACCGCAGCCAATCCCGCCACCGGACCCGCAACAGCCCCCATCCAGCACCTCCACCAGCGTGGAAGGCAAGCCGCCGGGCGGCGCGGGGGGCAGGTCCAGCGCTCCGGCCACTTCGGCCAGCAGTTCCGGATCAAGGTCCGCAGCGCGGGTCACGGCAGGACGACCGCTGATGTTGGCGCTGCTGGCCACCAGCGGCCCACCGGCCCGCAGGCACAACTCGCGGGCCACGGGGTGCGGGGTCAGACGCA
>NZ_VRYY01000644.1 GCF_015731765.1 Nitratidesulfovibrio oxamicus | reverse complement strand
GTCCGCCTGCTGGAACGGCTGTTCGCCGACGCGGGCCACACGCCCGCCGTCACCGCCGTGAAGTCGTGGACCGGGCATTGCGCCTCGGCCTGCGGCGCGGTGGAACTGGCCGTCCTGCTGGCCTGCGCGGCGGACGGATTTCTGCCGCCGGTGCGCAACCTGACCACGCCGGAGAGCGCGCGGCTGGATTTCGTGCGTCAACTGCGCCCCTTGCCCGCTTCCGGCAAGGGTTCCGTCGGCCTGCTGCTCAATTTCGGCTTCGGCGGGCAGAACGCCGCACTGGTGGTGCGGCTGTGACCCTTTTCCTCCACGCCCTCCCGCAGGACACCCCGGACCGCTTCCTGCTGCTGGATCGACTGGACAGTTGCGACGAAACCGGGGCCGCGGCCCGCCGCGTTTTCATCGCCGCGCCACCGTGGCAGGGCATGGAGGCCATGGCCCAACTGGCCGCGCTGCACGCCCGCTGGACAGCCGACTTCAGTCTGCACGCCTTTCTGCTGGCGGTGGAGGAATGCACCTGGCCGGACCACGTACCGGCAGCCGACATGCGCCACGGCATGTCAAACAGCACATCTAGCCGCACACCGGGCGCCACACCGGGCGGCGCACTGCACGGCACCCTGCACATTGGGGCCTGCCTGCTGGCCGAAAGCGATCGCGCGGCCACCTATGCGACCACCGTCACGCCCCTGACAACATTCTCCGGCGCGGACTCCGCGCCTGCGCCCCCCTGCATGGCCGCCACCCTGACCATAGGCCGCGCGCCCTACGACACACGCTTCAACGGCGACACACTCACCGCCCGTTATCGAGAGACCTTCGCATGGCTGACCAGAACCGCCTGACCGACGCGCATCCGTCCGGCACCGACCTGTCCGACACCGACCTGTCCGGCGCAACGCCCGCCGCCGCCCCGCCCCCGGCGTCTCCCGGCCTGCTGGCCGCGCGCCTGGCCCTGCGTGTGGAGGAACTGCACGCC
>NZ_VRYY01000643.1 GCF_015731765.1 Nitratidesulfovibrio oxamicus | reverse complement strand
CGTGCTGCTGGCCCGCGCCCTGGCGGGCGCGCCGGACCTGCTGCTGCTGGACGAACCCTGCTCCGGGCTGGACCCGACCAGCCGCGCCGCCTTTCTGGCCCTGCTGGGGCAACTGGCCCGCGCGGGCGTGCAGATGGTGCTGGTCACCCATCACGAGGGCGACCTGATTCCGGAAATCAGCCACGTGCTGCGTCTGGTCGATGGCCGCGTCACCCGGTGCGGCCCGCGCGGCGACGACGGTTTGGCGCGGGACGAATCCGCATGACCGGCTGCCCGCTTTTCGAGCCCCCCCGACTGGAGCACGGCATGCCTTTCGCCGGGCTGATCCAGGTGGCGGGCGTGCACGACATGGCCGAGGCGCTGGCCCTGCGCGAGGCCGGGGTGCATGCCATGGGCCTGCCCCTGCGCCTGCCGGTGAACGTCGAAGACCTGACCGAAGCCGAGGCCGCGCGGCTGGTGACGACGGTGGAACGCCTGCCCGCGCCGCCCCTGCTGCCCGTGGGCATCACCTACATTGCCGATGGGACCGAGGCGGCGGAATTCTGCCGCGTGCTGGGGCTGCGCCGCCTGCAACTGCATGGCCCGGTGGGGGCCGCCGAACTGGCCCGGCTGCGGCGCGAAATTCCGGACCTGTTCCTGATCAAGAGCCTGGTGGTGCGGGCAGACGGCAACCTGCCGGAACTGCTGGACACGGTGCGTGAACTGGCCCCGCTGGTCGACGCCTTCATCACCGACACCCACAACCCCGCCACCGGCGCGGACGGGGCCACCGGCCTCACCCATGACTGGGCCGTGAGCGCGGAACTGGTGCGCCTCTCGCCCCGACCGGTGAGCCTGGCTGGCGGCCTGACCCCGGACAACGTGCGTGCGGCCATCCTGCGGGTACGCCCGGCAGGGGTGGACGCGCACACCGGCGTGGAAGGCCCGGATGGCCGCAAGTGCCCGAACCGGCTGCGCCGCTTCGTGGCCGAGGCCGGACTG
>NZ_VRYY01000642.1 GCF_015731765.1 Nitratidesulfovibrio oxamicus | reverse complement strand
GATGGGCGGAATGGGCGATGGCCCGGCGGGTGGTCTGCGGGTTCGGCCCGGCGCGGGGCCTAGTACGCCCTGGCGTGGACCGTGGCGGCCATGGGGCGGCCCGCCCGGGTTTCCTGCTCCATCTGGCAGTGCACGCACAGCCGGGTGGTGGGGCGAGCCAGCAGGCGGGGCAGGGGAATGTCGTCGCCGCAGGCGTCGCACACGCCGTAGTCCCGGCTGTCCATGGCGCGCAGCACCCCTTCGATTTCGCGGATGCGCCGCCCGGCGCGGTCCAGAAGGGTCATGCTGAGGGCCAGCTCGCTGACGCGCGAGGCGAATTCGTTTTCGTCGGCGCAGGCTTCCACGCCGCCCTCCACCAGCAACTGGCGGCGCAGGTGGGTCAGTTCGGCTTCGAGGCGGCGGCGGATTTCGGTGTGGTGACGGTCGGTCATGGCGCGTTCCTTCCGTGGCGCGGTGCCGGGCATGCGGTCCGCGCGGGCTGCGGGGCATCCTGTTGGCCTGTTGGCCTGTTGGGTGGACGTCCCCGGTTTCCGGACACTGCCCCTTCTGCCCCACGGACGGCATCGGTGCGCGACGGCGCGGCGACGGGCCGCCGACAATCGGGTGACGCCCGCATCGTCCATTCCCCGCCCTGCCCCCCTTCACGCAATGTTCACCCGCCGGTCATGGCTTCTCCACGCGGCGCGTCTATCCATGCATGCGACAGGACTCCATTTCGCGGAACAGGCACGCAGCCGCCACGGGACGGAAACCGCCCGCCGCCTGCCGCAGCCCACTGCCGCCTGACATCAAGGCCGCGCACGACACGGCCCGGTGCCTTCCGCGCCACCAGTCTCCGGCCAGTTGGCCGCCCAGGAGGACGCATGGACATGCTCCGCCCCCGCACCCCCGCCGATTCCACCCCGCACCACCATGTACAGGACAGGCCGCCGCTCGCGGGTCCGGTGCCGGTGTCCGCGCCGGTGTCCACGCCGGTGTCCACGCC
>NZ_VRYY01000641.1 GCF_015731765.1 Nitratidesulfovibrio oxamicus | reverse complement strand
TCGCCCCGCTGGCCGCGCGCCTGGCGAGCGGCGAATCCCTTGCCGCCTTCGGCGACCCGGTGCTGCCCACCGATCTTGCCCGCCCAGCGTGGGCCGTGCCCCGACGCGAATCGGACGGCGTGCATGCCGCCGTGCTGCACGTGGACCGCTTCGGCAACGTGGTCCTCAACCTCTCCCTGCGCGAATGGGACTGGCTGGCCGCCTGCCGCCTGCACCTGCCCGACGGCACCCTGATCGACATCGCCCGCGCCGCCACCTACGCCGACATTCCCTCCGGGCGCACCGGCCTGGTGGCGGGCAGCCAGGGCTACCTGGAACTGGCGGCGGACAAGGCCTCTGCCGCCGAACGGCACTGGCTGCACCCCGGCGCGGAAGTGCTGCTGGAGGAGTGCCGGTGAAACTGGCCCCCCTGCTGGCCGCCCAATGGCGTGCCCTTGTCCTGTCCACGGGCTTCCTGACCCGGCTTGCCCCGGCCCGCGCCGCCACCGACGCCGAGATGGCCGCCGGGGTGGCCCATTACCCGCTGGTGGGGTTGCTGGCCGGGCTGGTATGCGCCGGGCCGTTTCAGCTTGGGCTGCTCGGCGGGCACCCCTGGGTGCAGGCCCTGGGCTACGCGGCCCTGCTGCTGTGGGCCACGCGCGGCCTGCACTGGGACGGCTGGGCCGACCTCATGGACGCCTGGGGCAGTTCCGCCACCGGCGACCGGTTCTGGGACATCCTGAAGGACAGCCGCATCGGGGCCTTCGGGGTGCTGGGCATCGTCTTCGGCGTGCTGGGGCAGGTGGTGCTGGCCCACGAGGTCATCACCATGGGCCGGGCCGGGGCGCTGGTGTGGGCTCCCATTCTGGGGCGCGCCGCCTGCGTGGTGCTGGCGGCCTGCGTACCCCCCGGCCCCCGTTCCGCCCTGGGACGCCTGACATCAGCCGGGGCCACCCACATGACCGTGCTGTTCTGCTCCGGGGTGGCCGCCGCCACCGGCGTGGCCC
>NZ_VRYY01000640.1 GCF_015731765.1 Nitratidesulfovibrio oxamicus | reverse complement strand
GTGCCAGGCGTAGGCCCGCTCCACCCGGCGGCGGTGGCGGGCGTCGTCATCGTGCCGGGTGCGCGGCGCGCCGCGCGATGCGCCATAGCCCTGCATCAGCGTCTGTTCCGCCGTGGTCACGATCCACTGGTCGCGCGTCCAGCGGATGTCCTCGCGCACGGTGTCCAGGTAGTCGGCCAGCCCGCGCGCGATGACGGCCAGCGGCCCCGGACGGAAGATCCACGGCCACGCCAGCCGCTCGCGGAAGTATGACCAGAACAGGCCCACGCTAAGCCTCCGTCACCCAGCGGGCGGTCACGGTCAGGCTGTTCAGGGTGGCCAGCCCGTCGGCGGGGATGCCCACGTCGCCGACCGGGCTTGCCCAGTCGATGCGCTTCACCCCGGCGATGGAGACGATGCCCGCCGCCATGCGGTCGCGCACCACGTCGTGCCCGATGCCGAAGGCAGGCACCTCCGGCTGGTCGCCCTTGAACAGCGCCTCCACCCACGCGCGGGCGGCCAGCACCGTGGCGTCCGCATCGCCGGAAAGCAGTTCCAGTTCCATGGCCACGTCCACGCCCACCGGCGTGGGGGCCTTCACCACCACGTCGTGGTTGATGCGGATCTGCGTGGCGATGGCGGCGCGCACCGCCTGCAACAGCTGCTCGGTGGGCTGGCCCGCCGCGCCCTTGACCACCACGTCCACGGTGCCTTCGCCGCGCGGGTGCTGGTCGTCCACGTACACGTCCACCACGCCGGTCACGGACAGGGCCGCCGCCTTGTACGCGGCGCTGGTGATGCCCGCGCGCGCCTGCCACGCCAGTGCATAGCGGCGGCGCAGCAGGGAATCGGATTCCGCGTCGGCCCCTTCCTCGGCCAGCCAGCCCGCCGCGTTGCTCACCGCGCCGATGCCGGGCACCGGCGTGGCCAGTTCCACGATCTGGCCGGGGGCCGCGTTGGCTGCCGCTCCGTATTCCTCGGCCCGCGCCATGACGGCCACCAGATCGG
>NZ_VRYY01000650.1 GCF_015731765.1 Nitratidesulfovibrio oxamicus | reverse complement strand
CCCGCGCCGCGCAGCACCGCGCATTGCCGACCGGTGCCGCAGCAGGCATCCAGCACCCGCAGCAGCCCCTCGGCTCGGCAGACCTCGGCCACGGCCCGGCGCACCCCGTCCAGCACGGGGTTCAGCAGCAGGTCGTACCATTCCGCGATGCGGGCATACGGGTCGGCGGTCATGGAAAATCCGGAGGGTTGGGCAATGCGGGACGGCACATCGCAATGACACCGGGCAGAGGCAAGCGCGCCGCCGGCACCCGTCTACGGGTTACGGGACACGGGGGCACGGGGACATGGGATCATGGGGCCACGGATTCCGGCGTTTCCGCCGCGTCACCCGTCATGCCGGGGCGGCAGTCCGCCATGTCGTTCTCGTCGTGCAGCGCCGCCAGCACCCGGCAACGCAGTTCGGCCATCTCCGGAACCTGGTCCGGAGCGGGCAGCCATGCCAGCAACTGTTCCACCCGGCCCGATTCGCGCAGCAGCCTGCGCGAGGCGGCAAACCCCAGGTCGAAGCACCAGCCGCACAGCAGGATGCGAAAATCGTTCAGGCAGCGCATGTCCGCATAGCTGGCCAGGCGTCCGGCGCGCACCGCGTCCAGCACGGCGGGTGTCCACGCCCCCTGCACTTCCGGCAGGTGCATCACCACCACGTCGTCGCGGGGACCGCCGGGTTCCATGTGGGCGGCCAGCACCCGGAAGATGTCCAGCTTGTCGGCATCGCGCACCACGCGGGTCACCTGACGGACACGCGGCGAAACCCCGCCGGGAATGGCGAAACGGTTGTGCAGCACCACGGCGCAGGCGGCCAGATGCCGCACGGCGGGGGATTCGTCGTGCAGGGGGCGTTCCTCGTTCAGGACGCGCCCGCCCAGCAGTCCGTGGTTGGTGGAACGCGCATCGCTGAAGGTCTGCCAGCGCCGATACTGCCGGAACCGCCCAATGTCGTGGTACAGCGCGCCCAGCAAGGCCGCGCGGGCGCTGACCACGTCCATGGTCCCCGTCGCCACGGCCTCGGACACGATGGCCCGGGCGTTGCCCAGCACCAGCAGGGAATGTTCGCGCTTGAGCTCGATGTGCGCGTCATGCGCCGCATCGCCGGTCAGAAAGCGATCCACGTACTGGCCGAACCACGCCTCGTGCCGGGAAATGTCGCGCTGGGCGTCCATGCTTACCGCCGGTCCCCGTCGGTAGGCGCTGCCGTCCCGGCGGACTGTGCCGCATGGGGGGCGGCGTGGAGAGTCGTGTGGGAACCCGCAGCCTGCGCCTGCGCGTCGGCGTCCTGCGCCGAAAGCTCCACCTCGCGCCGGGCCTGGTCGTTCCAGCGGTCCCAGGCCGGGTCGCGGAATATGCCCTTGGGGCCATAAAGAAAACGCAGAAACCAGATTATGGCCCCGAAAAATCCGATGATCAGGACGTACTGCCCCGCCTTTTCCAGAACCAGCCCTCCCAGCCCCGCGTCCGTTGCCACGGTGGCTGCGGCGGCCGCATGGGCCATGGTCACATCGAACACGCCAACCTCCTGTGCCGTCCGCTGACTACGGCGGCAGCCGTGGTTGTACGCATTCCCCATCTGCCGGGCAAGACGCGCGGCAAATCCGCGTCCGCTCCCCGTCCCGCCCACTCGTCTGGCCCAACCGGGTCGCCCAATCCGATCGGCTCACCGCCGGGGACTCACCGCCCCCATTCCGGCGTTGTGGGTGCGCCCCCCTTCTGCTAGGGTGTGCCATCCCCGTCACGGCACCGCCGCCACCCTGCTGGGCGGCACCCAAAGCGGCAACCATCCGTATTCACACGCGAACAGACAGACGACCAGGCACCGCGCCCGAGCGGCCCGGCCTGCGCCGCCCTGTCGGGAACACGTCCAACGTCCATGTCCGATTTCGTTCATCTGCATTGCCACACCGAATACAGCCTGCTCGACGGGGCCATCCGCCTGAAGGACCTGTGCGCCAAGGCGGTGGACTTCGGCATGCCCGCCGCCGCCATCACCGACCACGGCAACCTTTACGGCGCAGTCTATTTCTACAATACCTGCAAGCAGTTCGGCATAAAGCCCATCATCGGCTGCGAAGTCTACGTGGCCAACGACCACACGGACAAGACCTCGGAGCTGGCCCGCGTGCGCCACCATCTGGTGCTTCTGGCGCGTGACAACGAAGGCTACCACAACCTAGTCAAGCTGGTATCCCACGGCTTTCTGCACGGCTTTCACTACAAGCCGCGCGTGGACATGGACCTGCTGCGCCAGTACTCGGGCGGCATCACCGCCCTTTCCGCCTGCCTGGCCGGACAGGTGCCGCGCGCGCTCCTGCGCAGCGGCATGGACGACGCCATCCGCATCGCCCGCGAATACGAAGCCATCTACCCCGGCAACTTCTATCTCGAATTGCAGTCCAACGGCCTGAAGGAACAGGACGAGCTGAACGAGAAGCTCATCGAGCTCGCCGACCACACCGGGCTGCCCCTGGTGGCCACCAACGACTGCCACTACCTGGAAGCCAGCGACGTGGAAGCCCACGACGTGCTGCTGTGCATCCAGACCCAGGCCAAGGTGGACGACGAGCGCCGCATGCGCTTCGAGACCAAGGAGCTGTACTACAAGTCGCCGGAGGAAATGGCCAAGGCGTTCGCCCACGTGCCCGACGCCGTGGCCAACACCGGGCGCATCGCCGAGCAGTGCGCGGTGAAGTTCGAATTCGGCAAGTACGTCTTTCCCGTGTATGCCCTGCCAGAGGGCATGACCCTGGAGGACGAGTTCCGCCGCCTCTCGCGCGAAGGGCTGAAGCGCCGCCTGGAACGCCACCCCAACCGCGACACCATCGACCACGACCTGTACTGGAAGCGCCTTGAGCTGGAACTGGACGTCATCGGCCAGATGGGCTTTCCCGGCTACTTCCTCATCGTGCAGGACTTCATCAACTGGGCCAAGGACAACGGCATTCCCGTAGGCCCGGGGCGTGGTTCCGCCGCCGGTTCGCTGGTGGCGTGGTCGCTGCGCATCACCAACCTCGATCCCATCCCGTACAACCTGCTGTTCGAACGCTTCCTGAACATCGAACGCGTGTCCATGCCCGATATCGACGTGGACTTCTGCGAACGCCGCCGTACCGAGGTCATCCGGTACGTGGGCGAGAAGTACGGCGAAGACATGGTGGCGCAGATCACCACCTTCGGGAAGATGAAGGCGAAAGCGGTGGTGCGCGACGTGGGCCGCGCCCTGGGCATGACCTTTGCCGAGACCGACCGCATCGCCAAGCTGGTGCCCGAAGACCTGAAGATGACGGTCAAGAAGGCCATCGACGCGGAGCCGGACCTGGCCGCGCTGTACAAGACCGATCCGCAGATCCGCAAGCTGCTGGATGTTTCCATGCGGCTTGAAGGGTTGTCGCGCCACGCCTCCACCCACGCGGCGGGCGTCGTGGTGTCCGACAAGCCCATGCGCGACTACCTGCCGCTGTACCGGGGAAAGAAGGGTGAAATAGTCACCCAGTTCGACATGAAGATGGTCGAGAAGGTCGGGCTGGTGAAGTTCGACTTCCTGGGCCTGCGCACCATGACCCTGGTACAGGATTCGCTGGACGAGATCGCCCGGCAGGGCAAGACCCCGCCCGACCTCGACACCCTGTCCCTGGACGACGCGGAGACCTACGAACTGTACTCGCGCGGGGACACCGACGGCATCTTCCAGGTGGAAAGTTCGGGCATGCGCCAGTACCTGCGCATGCTGAAACCCTCCTGCTTCGACGACGTCATCGCCATGCTGGCCCTGTACCGGCCCGGCCCGCTGGGCTCGGGCATGGTGGACGAATTCATCAAGCGCAAGCACGGCGAAGTGCCCGTCACCTACCCCCTGCCCACGCTGGAAGACTGCCTGCGCGATACCTACGGCGTCATCGTGTACCAGGAACAGGTGATGCAGATCGCCCAGATCGCGGCGGGCTACACCCTGGGCGGCGCCGACCTTTTGCGCCGCGCCATGGGCAAGAAGAACGCCGAGGAAATGGGCCAGCAGCGCATCAAGTTCGTGGAGGGCGCGCAGAAGAACGGGGTTCCCAAGGCCACGGCCGACGAAATCTTCGACCTGATGGAAAAGTTCGCGGAGTACGGCTTCAACAAGTCGCACAGCGCCGCCTATGCGCTCATCTCGTACTACACCGCGTACCTGAAGGTGCACTTTCCCACGGAATTCATGGCCGCCCTGCTCACGTCCGAAATGGGCAACCAGGACAAGCTGCTGAAGTACGTGGCCGCGTGCAAGGACATGGGCATCGCCGTGCTGCAGCCCAACGTGCAGGCCAGCCGCCGCGAATTCACCGTGCACGAGGGGGCCATCGTCTTCGGCCTTGGCGGCATCAAGAACGTGGGCGACGAAGCCATTCGCGAAATCGTGGATGCCCGCGAGGAAGGCGGGGTGTTCGCCTCGCTGCTGGACCTGTGCATGCGCGTGAACCTGCGCAAGGTGACCAAGCGCGTGCTGGAAAGCCTGATCAAGGGCGGCGCGTGCGATTGCCTGGGCTGCACCCGCGCGGGCATGCTGGCCGCGCTGGACAACGTGGTCAGCAAGGCCCAGAAGCGCCTGAAGGACAAGGAATCCAACCAGGTTTCGCTGTTCACCATGGTGCCGGAAGAACCCGCCGTGTGCCCCGGCATCGGCTTCGACTGCGAAGAGCAGCAGGCCCAGGAATGGGACGACGACCAGAAGCTGCGCTTCGAAAAGGAGGCGCTGGGCTTCTTTCTGACCAGCCACCCGCTCCAGCCCTACCGCAAGGAACTGTTCCGCCTGCGCCTTACCCCGCTGGAAGAAACGCGGGACATGGCCCCCGGCATGTCGCTGAAGACCGCCGTGCTGGTCACCGGCATCAAGGAACACATGACCAAGAAGGGCGCGCGCATGGCCTTCCTGCAGGTGGAAGACCTGACCGCGTCCGGCGAGTGCGTGTTCTTTCCGGAACCCTACGCGGAATTCCGCGAACTGCTGAAGTCGGACCAGCCGCTCTTGCTGGAGGCCACCATCAGCAAGCAGCAGAACGACGACGGCGGCAGGAATGGCGGCGGGGGCGGCGACGGGTCCATGCCCATGTCCGAGGAAGACGACGACACCCCGCGCGAAATCAAGCTGCTGGGCGACAAGGTCATTCCGCTGGCCCGCGCCTGCGGCGCCAGCGACCAGCCCGTGACCATCGACATGCCCCTGCCCCGCGTGGAGCCCGCCAGCCTTGCCGCCCTGCGCGCCATTCTGGAACGGCATCGCGGTCCCGTGCCGGTGAACGTGCGGCTGGTGGTGGACGAGTCCGAATGCCTGTTGCAGTTCGGCCCGCAGTGGATGGTGCAGCCCGGCCCGGCGTTCGAGACGGATATCGCACACTGGACCGAAGGCCCCGAATAGGGGCAGTTCCAAATTACCCCTTCGCTTTCTTTGGCCTTATCGCTCAGGAGACACACCGTGAAGAAATCCATCTGGCGGCTGACCGTGCGCTCGGAGTTCTGCGCCTCGCACGCGCTGCGCCATTACGAAGGCAAATGCGAATCCATGCACGGCCACAACTTTGCCGTGGAAATGGTGGCCGAGGGCGACCGCCTGACCGGCGACACGGAAATCGTGCTGGATTTCAAGGTGCTGAAGCGCGAACTGAACGCGGTGCTCGACACCCTGGACCACAAGAACCTGAACGACGTCACGCCGTTCGACACCATCAACCCCTCGTCCGAGAACCTTTCACGGCACATCTGGCAGCAACTGGCCCCGCGCCTTGCCCCGCACGGGGTGCGCCTGCACTCCGTCACCGTGTCGGAAAAGGCCGCACAATCGGCCACCTACATGGAAATCGACGAATAGCCGCACGCGGCGGCGCCGCCCGACAGTTTCCGCCCGGCGGCACCCGCGACAGCGTGGCCCCGCCGGGCGAATCCGTTTGTCTGCCGTGCCGGGCCCGGCAGCGGATCATAGCCCAGCCGCACGGGCAGCCCGGACCGCCGCGAGCAACGAACCTTCCCCTACACCGGATATGCCCCAAAGACGGATATGAACATGTTCGACGCCTTCAACTTTCGCACCGCCTTCGAGATCGCCCTGCCGCTGTTCCTGATCATGGACCCGGTGGGCAACGCCGCCGCCTGCCTCGGCATGCTGCGCGAACACGGAGAGGCCCGGCAACGCGCCATCCTGCGGCGCGAACTGCTGTTCGCCCTCGGCATCATCCTGGGTTTTCACGCGCTGGGCGATGCGCTGCTGGGCATGCTGGAAATCGAACAGTCCACCCTGCGCCTGTCCGGCGGGCTGATCCTGTTCATCATTTCCATGAAGATGGTCTTCCCGCCGCAGGAGGGCGACACCGAAGCCGTGGCCCACGATCCGTTCATCGTGCCCATTGCCGTGCCGCTCATCGCCGGGCCTTCGCTGCTGGCGGCGGTAATGGTCTTTGCCCGGCAGGCCCAGGGCGGCATGATGGCCCAGGTCAACGTGCTGGCGGGCATCCTGATGGCCTGGACGGCCACCGCCGCAATCATGGCCTTCACTCCGGACATCGCCCGACTGCTGGGACCGCGCACCATGCGTGCCATGGAGCGATTGATGGGCCTCGTGCTGATCATGATGGCCGTGCAGATGCTTGAAAACGGCATACGCCTGTTCGTAACATCACTGTAATGCTACTGCTTCAATTCAGAAAAACACCACAAAAATATCGAGCGGCACATCAATTTTATAGGATACGCAACTTCTGTTTTCCCCCATTACCCAGGTAGCGCCCCCATTTCTTGACACTCCACTAGCGATAAACATAGAATGCCTGCAACACTAAAAATGCATTCAATGTGGTGGGTGGTCATGAGCATAAAGAGCGTTGCGCCGGTATTCATAGTTTCCGTTATGTTGGCAGTCATCGTCGCATTTGCCACCATAATCTCCTACGTCACCAGTTCTTCATATGACATGGCCCTTGAACTGCAACGACACTCCATGGAGCAAGCCGGAGAAAGTTCCCGGGACGCTCTTTCGCTGTACGTCCAGAATTTCACGGGGACGATCAAGGCTCTCGCAAAACAACGGCTGGTACTGGAAGCCTTGACCGGAGACGCTGCAACGGCCCAGGGAAGAATGGCGGACATCATCCAGACGGACCCCAACATCTGGTCCGTCCTCGTGTTCGATGACAAGGGCGTTGTCCGGGCTGGCATAAATGCCGACAAGGAAGACCTGACCGGTGGATCCCGTGCCGATCGCGATTATTACAAGGCCATCATGGCCGGGCAGGACCTGTTCATCGGCAAGTCCATCCTGTCCGCCAAATCCGGCAACGGCAGCATGTTCGTCTTCGTTGCCGTGCAGGCCATCCGCGACGCCGATGGCAAGATCATCGGCGGGGTGGGCGTGTTCCCGCGTTGGGATAGATTCACCTCCACCTTCATCAACGGCCTGAGCTTCGGCCAACGCGGGTATGGCTTCATGCTGGACGCCAACGGGCGTATCATCGCGCACCCCGACAAGGCCATGATGCTCAAGGATGTGACCGAGCACGAATTCGTGCGCACCGCCCTGTCCATGAAGAACGGCAACGCCTTCTACGACTGGAAGGGCGAGCGCAAATACCTGACCGTCACCACGGACCCCACCACCGGCTGGCTGGTGTGCATGAGCGCCTACACCGACGAACTGGCCGGTACGGCCGTTGCCCAGCGCAACACCCTGCTGGGCATTGGCGCGGCGGCGCTGCTGGTGCTGGCCGGGGTCATCTCGCTGCTTGTGCGCCGCCTGGTGGCCCGCCCTGTGTCGGACATGGAGGCATTCACCCGCGCCGTGGCCGGGGGAGACCTGAAGGCCGTCCTGCACCAGAACTTCAAATACGAATTTCGCAGCCTTGGCGACAACGTGCGGACCATGGTGGGCGAACTCAAACACAAGCTGGGTTTTGCCCAGGGCCTGCTGGACGGCATTACCCTGCCCTGCGTGGTGGCCGGGCCAGACCAGCGGGTGCTGTTCGTCAACCGCGCCACCCTCGACTACATGCAGATCGACGGCGACCCGCAAGCCTTCCTCGGGGTGCCGGTGGGACGCATCTTCTACGGCGACGACAACCATTCCACGGTCATCGGCACATGCCTGACCGAACGACGCGCCCAACGCGGCGTGCAGGCAGAACTGACGGGCCGCAAGGGCGCGCGGCTGCACGCCAGCGTTGACGCCGCCCCCATGTACGACCTGGACGGCACGCTCATTGCCGGGTTTGCCCTGATTTCGGACCAGACGGACATCAAGACCCAGCACGCCCGCATAGAGCAGCAGAACAAACGCATCGCCCATGCCGCGGTAAAGGCCGACGAAGTGGCCAACATGCTGGCCTCGGCGTCCGAGCAACTGGCCGCGCAGATCGAACAGTCTTCGCGCGGCAGCGACGAGCAGCGTGGCCGCACGGCGGAAGCTGCCGCCGCCGTGGAGGAAATGAACGCCGCCTCCATCAGCGTTGCGCGCAACGCCGCCGAAACCGCCGACCTGGCCGATTCCGCCCGCTCGCAAGCCCAGGAGGGCGCGCGGCTTGTGGAATCGGTTGTGAACACCATCAACGCCATCAACGGCCAAGCCGAAACCCTGAAGGCCGACATGACCGAACTGGGCCGTCAGGCCGACGGCATTGGCCAGATCATGACGGTCATCGCCGACATCGCCGACCAGACCAACCTGCTGGCGCTGAACGCCGCCATCGAGGCGGCCCGGGCTGGCGACGCCGGGCGCGGCTTTGCCGTGGTGGCTGACGAGGTGCGCAAGCTGGCCGAAAAGACCATGACCGCCACCAGCCAGGTGGGCGACTACATCCGCTCGGTGCAGCAGAGCGCGCGGGCCAACATCCAGAGCACGGAAAACACCACCGCCGCCATCGTGGACTGCACGCGCACCGCCAACCTTTCCGGCGACTCGCTGCGCAGCATCGTGGGGCTGGTGGAACGCACCTCGGACAACGTGCGCGCCATCGCGGCGGCCAGCGAACAGCAGTCCGCCGCCAGCGAACAGGTGGGGCGCGGCACGGAAGACATCAACCGCATCGCCTCGGAAACGGCGGAAGCCATGGGCCAATCGTCGCAGGCCGTGACCGAACTGGCCCGGCTGGCCGTGGAACTGAAGTCGATCATCGCGGAGATGCGTGAGTAGGGAGCAGCCAGCCCGTGCAGCCCGGTGCACGCCGGGTTGCTGACCGGACTCATTGCGCAAACCAACGGCGGCGGGAGTGACCTCCCGCCGCCGCGTTCATTGCATGATGTCCCAGGCTGAGTCGGCAACCCGCCCTACCCCAGTCCCAGCATGGCCCGCAGGGTCTCCTCGATGCCGTCCACGCACAGGCCCAGTTTGGCCCGCAGTTCCTTCTGGCTGCCGTGCTCCACGAAGTGGTCGGGCACGCCCAGCCTGCGGATGGCCTGCCCGTGTAGCGCGCCGTGGTCGGCCAGACATTCCAGCACGGCAGAGGTGAAGCCGCCCGCCAGGGCGTTCTCCTCTATCAGCAGCAGGGCATCGTGGGTGGCGGCCAGTTCCAGCAATTGCGCTTCCGGCAACGGCTTCACCCACACCGCGTCGAACACGGTGACCTGGCGGCCCGATTCCTCGGCCACCCGTTCCGCCGCCTCCAGCGCCGGGGCCACCCGGCTGCCGCAGGCGATGACAGCCAGCCCGTCGCCCTTCTTCAGCACCTCGCCCCGGCCAAGGGGCAGCACTTCGCCGCGTGGGGGCAACACGGCCCCCGTGCCCACCCCGCGCGGGTAGCGCACGGCCACAGGCCCATCCAGGGCCAGGGCGGTGCGCATGGCGTGGCGCAGTTGCGCCTCGTCGCGCGGGGCCAGAATGTGCATGTTGGGGATGTGGCGCAGGTAGGAAATATCGAACACCCCGTGGTGGGTGGGGCCGTCCTCGCCCACCAGGCCCGCGCGGTCCACGCAGAAGACCACCGGCAGGTTCTGGATGCACACATCGTGCACCACCTGATCGTACGAGCGTTGCAGGAAGGTGGAATAGATGGCCACGAACGGCCGCAGCCCCTGCGTGGCAAGGCCCGCGGCAAAGGTCACCGCGTGCTGCTCGCAGATGCCCACATCCACGAACCGCTCCGGGTGGCGCGTACAGAAACAGCTGGTGCCGGTGCCTTCGGGCATGGCGGCGGTGATGGCCATGACCCGTTTGTCCTCGTCGGCCAGCATGCACAGGGTTTCGCCGAACACGTCTGTGAAGCTGGGCAGTGCCGGGGCATCGGCCAGCTTGGCGGCCTTGCCCGTTTCCGGCTCGAAGCGGCCCACGCCGTGGAAATGGGTGGGATTGGTCTCTGCCGGGGCGTAGCCCTTGCCCTTGCGGGTCAGCACGTGCAGCAGCACCGGCTCGTCCAGGGTGCGGGCCATGTCGAAGGTGCGGGTCAGCGCCTTGACATCATGCCCGTTCACCGGGCCGATGTAGTTGAACCCGAACGCCTCGAACAGCATGCCCGGCGTGAAGAACCCCTTCAGGCTGTGCTCGCTGCGCTTGGCGTAGCCCAGCATGTCCTCGCCGATGCCGGGAATGGAACGCATGAAGGTTTCCATGTCCTTCTTCATGCGGCGCACCCAACGCTTGGACAGGTTGCGGCTGAGGAACAGCGACAGCGCCCCCACGTTCTTGGAAATGGACATCTCGTTGTCGTTCAGCACGACGATGAGCTTGCGGTCCATGGCCCCGGCCTGGTTCAGCCCTTCGAAGGCAAGCCCCGCCGTCATGGAGCCGTCGCCGATGACGGCCACCACGTTGTTGTCGCCCCCGGCCAGGTCGCGCGCCATGGCCATGCCCAGCGCGGCGGAGATGGACGTGGAGGAATGGCCGACGCCAAAGTGGTCGTACGGGCTTTCCGCCATCTTGGGAAAGCCGCTGATGCCGCCGCCGCGCCGCAGGGTGTGGAAGCTGGCGGCGCGTCCCGTCAGCAGCTTCCAGGCGTACGCCTGATGTCCCACGTCCCAGACGACCTTGTCGTGGTCGGCGTCGAACGAGGTCAGCAGGGCGATGGTCAGTTCCACCACCCCCAGCGAGGGGGCAAGGTGCCCGCCGTTGCGCGACACGGTGGCGATGATGCGCTGGCGCAACTCGTCGGCCAGTTGCTGCACCTGTTCGGGCGCCAGACCGGCCACGTCGCGCGGGCTGGCGATGGAGTCCAGAAGGGGCGTACCAACAAGCTGTCCCTGAGGAGAACGGGAAGGCGGTAGCTGCTCGGTCATGCGTGGATATCCGTTATCGGGCCGCGCTGGGCGCTCCCGGTGATGCAGTGCGTTGTGGGCGGACGTCAGGGGCTGTTTCCAAATCAGGATTTTCGTTCGTTGGCAAGGAAAACAAGCCTGTTGCACAAGAGTGCGCCATCCGTCGGGCGAGCAAAGCCAACCTGGCGGATGGCGACCGCGGCGCGCGTACTCTTTTCGTGTTCGACCGGGCCCTGACCGTCAGGCGAGCTTGCGAACCTGACGGACAAGGGCGGCGAAGCGAAGTTTGACGACACCAACGGACGAAAAGACAATTCAGCGACAGCCCTAGCTGGCTCTGTCTACAATATAGCTGGCCAGGCTGCGCAGAAAGTCGGCGTCCGGTCCGGCATAGGGCGACAGCCGTTCGATGGCCGCGTCGGCCCGTTCGCGGGCCAGGGCGCGGCTGCGCTCCACGCCCAGCAGCGAAGGATAGGTGGTCTTGCCCTGCTCTGCATCGCTGCCCACGGGCTTGCCGATTTCCGCCTCGTCGCCCACCTCGTCGAGGATGTCGTCCACGATCTGGAAGGCTGCGCCGATATGCGCGCCATAGTCGGCAATGCGGGCCTGCGCGTCGGCATCGGCACCCGCCAGCAACGCGCCGGACAGGCACGACGCGCGCAGCAGCGCCCCGGTCTTCATGGCGTGCATGGCGGCCATTTCTTCCAGGGTGACGCCTGTGCGGCCGGTGTATTCCATGTCCAGCGCCTGGCCGCCCACCATGCCGGGGGCTCCGGCGGCGCGGGCAACGACGCGCAGGGCGGCCAGCACGTT
>NZ_VRYY01000638.1 GCF_015731765.1 Nitratidesulfovibrio oxamicus | reverse complement strand
GGGTGCGGCAGGTTCCGCCGCGTGGCCGGGGCCGCCCTCCATCAGGTGGCTGGCCGCCATGTGGCACAGCCCCTCGCGCATGGCCCGCAGGCCGCCCAGGCTGCCCAGGTTGGCAAAGGCCGCAATGTGGCCGGGGTTCAGGTCCGCGAACAAACCCATGGCCTTGTCCAGCAGCAGGTCGTTGCTGCCCGCCAGCACCAGCACGCCGCCGCCAGGCTGCACCGCGCCACCCGCGCGTTCCGGATGGTTCACGGTGTTGTTTTCCAGCCACTGTTCCACCAGATGCGCGGGGAACAGCCACTTGCCGGTCACCTTGGTGGCGGGCAGGCCCTTTTCGGTGATCAGGCTGTAGACCATCTTTTCATTGACGCCGAGCACCTTGGCCACCTCGCGGGTGGAAAGCAGCTGCTTCACTGATGCGCCTCCTGCGGGCTTGCGAACGGGGAGCGGAGGGACTGCGGTGCGCGGCCCGGCATGCCCGGCCTGACAAAGGCTGCCCGCCCCGGCAGACCGGGCAGGCAAAACCGCGCCACCTTGGGGCCAATGTAGCCGCACTCGCCCAACGGTGCAACGCGTGGCGCGGGATTGCCGCCACGCCGCCGCCACCGCCGCATCGTGTCGCCCGGCATCAGGACGCATCACTCAACATCAGCGCGCATCACTCAAAATCAGGGCGCATCACCCAGCACCAGGGCGCGCCCCGTCACCCGCGCCACATCTAGCCCTTGCCATCATGGCGGGCTTGGGGTAATGGGCACACTCCCGTTACGCGCCCGGCATTCCAAACTATCGCCAAACTCTTGCCAAGAGTTCGCCGGGCTTACGTAAACGCGCCCGCCAGGCAGCGGCGCAGGTGCCGCACAAGGCCCGCGCCCCGGCTGCAACCACCGGCACATCGAAATTTTCCGCACGCACCCGCCCGGCCCCGTGTGCCGCATTGCGCGACGCGCCCCGGCTTTTGGTCTAGGTGCGGTGTGCCGTCATCTGGCCGCCC
>NZ_VRYY01000637.1 GCF_015731765.1 Nitratidesulfovibrio oxamicus | reverse complement strand
CCGCCTGCTGGCCGCGCTGGACGCCACCGCCCCGGAACGCCCGGCCATCGACGAGCCGGAAACCCGCGAGCCGTGGCCCGCGCCGCCCGACCTTGCGAATGAAACCGCATGGACCGAACTGGCCGCGCGCCGGGCGAAGCTTTCTGACGTATCAGGCAGTACGCCGCCGCGCCCGGTCATCGACGTCATCGTGCCGGTGTACGCTGGAAGGGACCAGACCCTGGCCTGCCTGCATTCCGTGCTGATCGCGGACCTTGAGTCAGAGGACTCTGCCGCGCCCCGTGCCCATGTGGTGGCGGTCAACGACGCCAGCCCGGAACCGGAACTGGCGCAGGCCCTGCGCAGCCTTGCCGCACTTGGGCTGGTGGAACCGGTGGAGCACTCCGCCAACAAGGGCTTCGTGGCCTCGGTCAACGCGGGCATGGCCCTGCACCCGGAGCGCGACGTGGTGCTGCTGAACTCCGACACCGTGGTCTTTCCCGGCTGGCTGGGCCGCATGGCCGCGCACCTGTCCGCCCGGCCCGACGCGGGCAGCGTCACCCCGCTGTCCAACAACGCCACCATTTGCAGCTACCCGGTGACGGAACGCGACAACCGCGCCGGGCTGGAACTGCCATCCGCGGCGCTGGACGCGCTGGCCGCCTCGGTCAACGCCGGGGTGGCCGTGGACATTCCCACGGCGGTGGGCTTCTGCATGCTGATCCGCCGGGCCTGCCTGACGCAAACCGGCCCGTTCGACGAGGCCACCTTCGGCCGGGGCTACGGCGAGGAAAACGACTTCTGCATGCGCGCCGCCGCGCTGGGCTGGCGTCACCTGCTGGCCGCCGATGTCTTCGTGCGCCACGCGGGCGAGATGTCATTCGGAGATGATGCCGCCCCGCTCAAGGAAGCGGCCTTCGCGACCATCCAGCGGATGTACCCCGACTATCTGCGCACCGTGGCCGCCCACTGCGCGGCGGACCCGGCCCGCCCGGCCCGCCGGGCGCTGGACCTGG
>NZ_VRYY01000636.1 GCF_015731765.1 Nitratidesulfovibrio oxamicus | reverse complement strand
CGACGCACCCGCCGTGCTGTACTGCCGGGGCGATGCATCGCTGCTGGCCAACCACGCCGTGGCGGTGGTGGGGTCGCGCCTGTCCTCGCGGGCCGGGCGCGGGGTGGCCGCCGACATTGCCTACAGCCTTTCGGCGGCGGGCGTCACCGTGGTTTCCGGTCTTGCGCGCGGCATCGACCGCGAGGCCCATGTGGCCGCGCTGGAGGAGGTGGGCTCCACCATCGGCGTGCTGGGCACGGGCATCGACGTGGTCTACCCGCCGGAGCACGCGGAACTGTTCGAACGCATGGAAGCCACGGGGCTGCTGGTGTCGGAATACGCCCCCGGCACGCTGCCCCTGCCCGCGCACTTTCCCGTGCGCAACCGGATCATCAGCGGGTTTTCCGTGGGGGTGCTTGTGGTGGAGGCGGCAGCCCGCAGCGGCAGCCTGATCACCGCACGCCTGGCCCTGGAGCAGGGCCGCGAGGTGTACGCCGTGCCCGGACCGGCCACGGCCCAGTATACCTGCGGCTGTCGGGGGCTCATTGAGCAGGGCGCCCGGCCCGTGGCCACGGCGGAAGACATGCTGGCGGACCTTGCCCCGGTTCTGGGCATGGAACTGGCCGCGCTGGCTGCGCCGTGCCCGCCTCCCGGCTGGAGCGGCTGGGACGACGACCCGCTGGACGAGCTGTTTCCGCCGGATGCCTCGAAGACCCCGGTCGGCATGGTTGGCCCCGACGCACCGCATGTGCCGGTCACATCGGTCACGCCTGGCATGCAGGGCACGCCAATCAAGCCAGGCGCTTCGGACTCCCGGTGTCCTTCCCGCGCCATGGGGAGGACGGCAGGCGGGGGAATCGCCGGTCCGTCGCTGAAGATTTCCGGCGACAGTGCCGACGCCCCTGCCGGGCAAGAGAAAGAGGGACGGGCAGCTACGAAATCCGCTGCCGTGCCGACGCCTGCGGCCCGCCCGGCACCGCGTCCCTCCCGCCCGCGCAGGCCGATACCCCCCGCGCGCTGTTCGCCCTGCATTGGCGGC
>NZ_VRYY01000635.1 GCF_015731765.1 Nitratidesulfovibrio oxamicus | reverse complement strand
GCGGTGCAATGCACCATCATGCCCCGGCGCGTGCTCAGCCCCGCCATCACCGCCACCCCGGCCAGCCCGAACAGCCCGGCGGCGGTGGCGGCAACGCCCACCGGCACCCCGGTCCGGCCCATGATGAAGGCTGCGGCAAACACCACAACGGCCAGACACCAGCGCACCACAACAGCCCAGCGAGGCAGGGGCGCAGGGCCCTTGCCCCTCCTGCCCTTGCCTTGCGCCTTCGCGGTTGCCCCGCGCAGGCGCGAGCAGGCATCGTCCCACGCGCCGATGTAGCACAGGTGGCTGCACCACGCCGGGCCCAGCAGCAGCACGGAGACGCCGAACAGCACCAGCATGAACACGCCCTCGCCCCGGTACAGCGGCCCGGCCAGTATCAGCGCGGGCACGGGCAGGTGCAGCGCCCCGGTCATCAGCAGGCGGTGCGCGCCCAGCAGGCCCAGTGCCAACTGCCCGAAGAACACGGCGGAAAACAACGCCCAAAGGCGCGGACGGGCCTTGCGCGCACGCGCGGGGTCCAGCAGCAGCCCGGTCACCCACGCGGCATACACCCCGGCCAGTGCGATCTGAAGCGGTCCGGAGCCGGGCAGGAAGCGGTCGGACAACAACAATACGATGCTTGATGCGCGCCAGCGGGCCAGCCACAGCAGCCCGGCGGCCAGCAGGAAGGCGACAGCCCTCGGCCATGCGGTATCCGCACCGAGGTGATGGCGTCGTTGCCCGCCCTCCCCAGCCAGCCGCCACCATGCGGCCATGGTCAGGCCGGTGACCGCCGCCATGATGGCCGCAAGGCGCACCCAATCCAAGCCGAAGGCCATCCGGAAGCGCACCAGGTCAACGCCCACCGACACCCAGAACAGCCCCCCCGCGAACAGCGCGGCACACACCACCAGACGCACCCAGGCCAGCCGGGAGCAGGCCAGCCCCGCCAGCACGCCCCACGCCGCAGCCATGCCCCAGTCGCCGGAGCGCACGGCATGGGCGGCCAGCAGGGCAAAGGCCAGCAGGCAGGGCCCTGTCACGG
>NZ_VRYY01000634.1 GCF_015731765.1 Nitratidesulfovibrio oxamicus | reverse complement strand
GGCGTGGCCCATGCGGCGGCCCGGCGGGGCAGTGCGCGCGGCAATGAAGCCCAGCACCGGCTTGGCGAAACCGGTGGCGGTCACCCAGCGGGCCAGGTCCTCTTCCGCCGTGCCGCCCACTTCGCCCAGCACCAGCACGGCCTCGGTGGCGTCGTCGTCGCGGATGCATTCGAACAGCGAGATGAAGTCGCTGCCGATGAACGAATCGCCCCCCACCCCGGCGCAGAACGACTGGCCGATGCCCGCCGCCGACAGGCGTGCCGCGGCCTCGTAGGTCAGCGTGCCCGAGCGCGAGAAGATGGCCACCGGCCCCGGCGTGAACACGTAACCCGGCATGATGCCGATCTTGGTGGCCCCCGGCACGATGATGCCCGGCGTGTTGGGGCCGATGACCCGCGTGGGCGACGGCGGCACGTTCTTCAGCGCGGAAAGCATGGCCCGCTGCGGAATGCCCTCCGTGATGCACACCGCCCACGGGATTTCCTCCGCCGCCGCCTCCATGACCGCATCGGGTGCGAAGGGCGCGGGCACGAAGATGATGGAGGCGTCGATGCGGTGATGCCTGCATGCCTCGTGCACCGAATCGTACACCGGCACGCCCAGCACGCTCTGCCCGCCCTTGAACGGGGTTACCCCGGCCACGATGCGCGTGCCGTATTCCTGCATCAGTTGCACGTGGCGCTGGGCCACCTTGCCGGTGATGCCCTGGACCAGCACCTGCGTATCCGGCCCCAGCCACGGCACGCCGCGCCTGCCGGAACGCCGGTAGCCCTTGCGGGCGGCTGGGGGCAGCGGCCACGCCTCGTCGGCCAAAGGGTACGCAACGGGCGGCGCGGCAGGGACCGTGCCCGCAGCACGATTGGCGGTGTCGATCCCCCGCAGGGCGTCCAGCGCGTCGGCCACCTCGTCGGCAATGATCACGTCCGGATGGGCAAAGGCGCGCAGCAGTGCGCGCCCCTCTGCCGATTCGTGCCCGGCCATGCGCACCACCACGGGCTGGGCGGCGCGTTCCGCGCCCAGCGCCTCCATCAGC
>NZ_VRYY01000633.1 GCF_015731765.1 Nitratidesulfovibrio oxamicus | reverse complement strand
CGGGCCGCATCGCCGTCAGACCGCCCCGGCCCGGCGGTGCCGTCCAGGCTGTGCCCAGGCAGGTACTGCCTGACCGGTGGCACAGGACCGGCAGCACAGGCCCGGCAAGGTTCGCACCCTGACCAACACCGACGCCCCCGCGCGCGTGCGCCCGGGGGCGTCGCGTGTCTGCAATGCAGCCTGGCCGGACCTGATCGGAAAGGACATGGCCGTGTTCCGGTGCGTTGCGTGCGGCACGGGTTGTTGGCGGTTGTGAAGAAATGTCAGGCCGTGCAGTCTGGCCTTGTCCGGCGTGGTAAGCGCCTACTCCGCGCCTGCCATGTTTCCGTTGCTGCATCCTGCGCATGGGTGTAAGATTCCCAACGAATTGACCGTACGTTTTGCCCTACAGGAGAAGCCCATGGGCCGATTTTCCGGCTTCGATGAAGTATACGCCGCGCTGTATGTGGATTTCGACAACATCTATTCGCGTCTGCGCGAACAGGATGAAGACATTGCCCGTGCCTTCGCCACCAACCCCCAGCGCTGGGTGAAGTGGATAGAAGGGCATGCCCTGCGCATGTTGTACGGCGACGGCGTGCGCCGCCGCATCCTGAAACGCATCTGCTACATGAACCCGCAGTGTTTTCACGAGTTCCGTCCTTTCTTCATCCGCGCCGCCTTTCAGGTGGTGGACTGCCCGCCCCTGACCAATCAGGGCAAGACCAGCGCCGACATCCATCTGGTCATGGACTGCATGGACGCGCTGAACCATTCCACCCGCTTCGACGAATTCATCATTCTTTCCGGTGACGCGGACTTCACGCCGCTGCTCATCCGGTTGCAGGAGCATGCCCGCCGTCCGCTGGTGCTTTCCGTGGGCTACACCTCGCCCGCGTACACCGCCGCCGCCTCGTGGCGCATCCGCGAAGACTGGTTCGTGCAGCAGGCCCTGGAAGACGAACGTCCGGCGGAACCCGCGCCCGCACCCGCCCCGTACCCCTCGCGCGGCAACGGCGAACGGCTGGCCCGCGTGGCCGAGGTGGTGCGCCGTACCGTGGCCGAT
>NZ_VRYY01000639.1 GCF_015731765.1 Nitratidesulfovibrio oxamicus | reverse complement strand
GTCGCCGTGGGCCGCGCGCGAGGTGCTGCGCGACAGGCGCGCCGCCGCCGAGACGGGACCCGCGGAGCAGAAACGTGATGCGCTGACCCTGCTGACCCCGCGCGAGCGCGAGGTGCTGCACCTGGTGGCCGAAGGGTATCGCAACCGCGAAATCGCCGGGCTGCTGGTGGTCAGCGACAGGACCGTGGAAAAACACCGCGCCAACCTGTTCCGCAAGCTTTCGTTGCATTCGCAGGCCGAAGCCAGGGCCTGGGCCGAGGCGCGCGGCTTTGCCCTGCGGCCCAAGCCGCGCAACGAGCGGTTGGAGTAGGGCTGCTGGGGGCCGAGCCGGGCGCGGCGCGCGTTTTTTCGTGCCCGGCCCGTCAAGGCCGAGGGACGTGGCTATTCCTTGCGCACGTGGCCCACCGTGCCGCCGGTCAGCCGCACGAGATCGTCCGGTGTCAGGGGGAAGACGGCGTGCGGGGTGCCCGCTGCCGCCCAGATGTCGGGCAGGGCCAGCAGGTCCGCGTCGATCAGGCAGCCCACCGGTGTGGCATGGGCCACCGGGGGCACTCCGCCGATGGCGTAGCCGGTGGCCTGCCGCACGAAGTCGGCGTCGGCGCGGCCCAGCGGTTCGCCCGCCAGCGCGGCGGCGCGCTTTTCGTCCACCCGGTTGGCCCCGCTGGCGATGATCAGCCAGCCGCGTCCGCTCTGCTTGCCCCTGAAGATCAGCGACTTGGCGATCTGGGCCACGGTGCATCCCACGGCATCCGCCGCTTCCTGGGCTGTGCGGGTGGAGTCGGGCAGTTCGCGCACCACGAAGCGCGGGGTGCTGTACCCGCCGCCTGCCTCGCGCACGGCCTGGTCCAGCCAGTCCTGCACGCGGCGTGCGCTGGGGGAAAGGGATGTGCCGTCCATGGGCCCCTCCTGCAAAAGATGTTTCTTGGTGGGGGGATAGCCCATGGAGGCGGGCAGGGCAAGTGTGGCGGGGCATGGCGCGCATGATTGGGGCGGGCCGAACGACCCGTCCCGGGATGCTGGCAACGTCGGCCTTTGAACGCCTCCGGCGGGGGGAAAAGGCCCCCCTCCCCGGGAAGTTGGAGTTGTCAGCAGTCCGGAACGGACCTGCGGCCCGCACCTGCATGAATCATCAGTCTTTGCCGCCCCCGTGCATCATGCGAAGGTCCATGATGTCCTTGGCCGGGTAAACCCCGCTGGGGCAGGCCCGGCTGCACGCCATGTGGCGGCGGCAGTGACGTTCGCCGTGCGGCCCCTTGCCGATGTGCAGCAGTTCCTCGCGTCGTTCGGGATGACGAGCCAGCTCACGGTTCAGGGCGGCCAGCGGGGCAGGCCCGATGAACATGGGTGCTGCAAGGGGATCGGCAGGGGGGGCGGACGCGAGGGATTCGTCCGTGCCCTGCGCGGCCTGGCTGGCAGCCTGACGGGCGACCTGTCGGGCGGATTGTGGGGCGGCGTGCTGCGCCGCCTGGGCCGCCGTGGGGGGCATGTCGTCGGTGCCGTTGCTGACAGGGCAGGCAGACATGCACGCCCCGCATTCGATACAGTTCTCCAACCGTGTGTAGCGCGCCACCCCGTGCGGCACCCCGGTGGAGGCCTTTTCCACCGGGCGCACGTAGCCCCAGTCCGGGTCGATGTGGGCGAACATGGGGCGCATGTCCACCATCAGGTCGCCCAGCACGGGCAGCGAGCGCAGGGGTTCCAGGGTCACCACGTCGCTGCCCAGCGCCAGCATGCGGGTAATGCAGGCCAGCCGTTCGCGCCCGTTGATGCGCATGGCGCAGGTGCCGCAACTGGAATGGTGGCACGAGTGGCGGTAGACCAGCGTGGGGTCGGTCTCCACGCGGATGCGGTCCAGCACGTCGAGCACGGAATCCTCCGGCCCTACCGACAGCCGGTAGTCATCGAAGCGGGCATTGGCCTCGCCGGGACCGCTGCGCTGCACGCGCACCGTGAGCATGCGCGCCTGCTGCGGCTCGGGGGCAGGGGAAACCGAAGACGCGGATGCGGCGGCATCCGGCGATTCGGGCGCGGTCCTTACGGTGTCGCTCATGGGGTCAGCTCCTGTAGAAGGCCCGCGCGGGCAGCAGGGGCGTTTCGCGCGTGCGGCACGTTGCATCTCGCCCGGTGAGGCGGCAGATGATGTCGGCGGTCTTTTCCGCCATGGCGCGCAGGGTCATGCCCTTGCCGCCGATGATGGACAACAGGCCGGACACGTCGTCACGCGTGCCGTGGTCGTAGCAGTCGAAGGTTCGGCTGATCTCCTGGGGACGGGCCGCGTCGGCGTTGCCGATGAGCGGGCGCGCGGCGGACCATGCCGAGCGGATGGCCGCTCCGGCGCAGGCGGGCACCATTTCCGAGCACAGGCGCACCATGCGCTGCACATGCTCCGGCGGAATGTCCAGGTGGTCGGGGTCGTCGGTGAGCCACATGGAGGTGCCCAGCACAGAAAGGCGGCGCTGCGGCACGATGATGTCCCCTTCGCTGGCCTTGCGCATGCGGTTGATGACCATGTTGGTCACCCGGCCCTCTATGGCCACCAGCACCCCCGGCCCCGGCTGGATGGGCACGTGCACTCCGGCCAGCGCAGCCACCCTGCCTGCCCAGGCCCCGGCGGCGTTGACCACCATGTCGGCGGGGGCGGACCATTCGCGGCCCCGCGCGCCGTGGGCGTCTTCCGCAAGGGTGCGCAGGCGCAGCCCGCGTACCGCGCCGTCCTGCACATCGATGCCGACGACCTCGGTGAAGTTGTGGATCGTGGCCCCGCCCGCCCGCGCCGTGGCCAGAAAGGGCAGGGCCAGCCGCCACGCATCGAAGGCGGCGTCCGGCACCTGCATGGCCGCCAGCACGGTATCGGCCAGACCGGGCTCCAGCCTGCGGGCCTGCTCGGGCGTGTAGTCGCGCGTGGGGATGCCCGATGCGGCGCAGGCCTCCTTCAGCCGCTGGCGGTAGGCCATGTCCTCGTCGTCCAGGGCCACGAACAGCCCTTCGTTCTGCTCCATGGCCTGCGGCACCAGACGGCGCAGGATCATGTTTTCCTCGATGCATTCGCGCGCGGCCTCGGGGTCGTGCACCGCATAGCGGGCGCCGCTGTGCAGCAGCCCGTGATGGCGGCCCGTGGCCCCGCTGAAGAATTCCCCCCGCTCGTAGATGGCCACGGAAAAGCCGCGTAGAATCAGGTCGTGCGCGAGGGCCGCGGCCGTGCCGCCCCCGCCGATGATGGCGATGTGTTCCATGCGTGCTCCGCAGTGAGTATGCTGCCGTGCCGGTTGCGCCCTGTTGAACCGGTTGCGCCCCGTTGAACCGGCTGAGCCCCGTTGAACCGGTTGAGTCGGTTGCGCCCGTTTGCCGATGGAGCCGGTACCTTTCGGTTGTGCCCAAATCGGGCGCGATCGGGAAGGGGCCTCCCGGCGGGTGACATGCATGTGGTGCAGGCTTGCCCTTCCCGCGTTTCTGATGCCGCCCCTTGAACGCCGGACCATGCTCATTTATAGCACGGACAGGGGGGGATGGTACAGTGCACGGGCATGATTGGCGAAATAATCTGGCGATTGCACGAGAAAATGGCGAAAAACCCGGTCAGGAGCGGGTTCGGCCCGGTCCGGTGGTGATGTGCGCCGACAGTGGCGAATCTTGGTAATGGGGCGCAGGGGGCGGCGAGGGCGTGCGGTACGCTCCGACGCTTTACAAGCAGGGGCGGGCGGAGTAGCCAGAGTGCTTCCCACGCGACGGTCCGGCAACGGCGCGGTGGTGCCGGGGGGCATCGCCGATCGGGGTGCCGCCATGATGCCGGGCCTGCCTGGCCTGCCTGGCCTGCCTGGCCTGCCTGGCCTGCCGGGGAGGTCTGCCAGTCCGGCAAGTGCGCGTCCCGTCCGTCGTCCGCATCCGCGCAACCGGTTGCCCGTCTTTCGCAAGGAGCCGCCATGCATAGCAAAGAAACCGCGCTTGTGGTCCTGTCCGGCGGGCAGGATTCCGCAACGTGCCTGGGCTGGGCGCTCGAACGCTTTGGCCGGGTGTCCACCATAGGCTTTCATTACGGCCAGCGCCACACCGTGGAGATGGACTGCCGCCTGCGCCTGATGGACGAGGTCCGCCGCCTTTCCGCGGGCTGGAACGAACGCCTGGCCGACGACACCACCGTGGAACTGGCCCTGTTTCGCGAACTGGGCCGCACCGCGCTTACCCACGACGTGGCCATAGAGATGGGCCGCAACGGGCTGCCCACCACCTTCGTGCCGGGGCGCAACCTGGTGTTCCTGACGGCGGCGGCGGCCCATGCCTATCGGCAGGGCATCAGGCACATCATCATCGGCGTGTGCGAGACCGACTATTCCGGCTACCCCGATTGCCGCGACGACACCATCAAGGCCATGCAGGTGGCCCTGAACCTGGGCATGGAGACGCGTTTCGTGCTGCATACCCCGCTCATGTGGCTGACCAAGGGCGCCACATGGGATCTGGCCCGACAGGTGGGCGGCGACGCCTTTGTCGAGGTGGTGCTGGAACACACCCATACCTGCTACAAGGGCGTGCGCACCACCCGGCACCCGTGGGGCTACGGCTGCGGCGAATGCCCGGCCTGCGACCTGCGCCGCCACGGCTGGAGCGACTACCTGCGCAGTTGCTCCGGCGGCGGGTGCTGATGGGCTACCGGATCAAGGAAATCTTCCACTCGCTGCAAGGCGAGGGCGTGCACGCCGGGCGCGCCGCCGTCTTCTGCCGTTTTTCCGGCTGCAACCTGTGGACCGGGCGCGAGCAGGACCGGCCCGCTGCCGCGTGCCGCTTCTGCGATACCGACTTCACGGGCACCGACGGTCCCGGCGGGGGCGTGTTCGGAGATGCGCAGACGCTGGCCGCCGCCATCCTTGCCGCCTTTCCGTACCCACTGGACGGGAATGGCTGGCGGCCCTATGTGGTGTTTACCGGTGGCGAACCGGCCCTGCAACTGACGCCGGAGCTGCTGGACGTGCTGCACGCGCACGGCTGCCAGTGCGGGGTGGAGACCAACGGCACCCTGCCCCTGCCCGCCGGGCTGGACTGGGTGACAGTCAGCCCCAAGGCGGGCACGCGTCTTGTCGTGACGCAGGGCGACGAACTGAAGCTGGTCTGGCCACAGGTCGGGGCGGATCCCTCTGATTTCGACGGGTTGGACTTCAGGCATTTCATTCTGCAACCGCGCGACGACGCCGGGCGCGGGGCGGGCGACGAGCCCGGGGCGGACCATGTTGCCGCCTGCGTGCGCTACTGCCTGGAACATCCCCGCTGGCGGCTGGGGTTGCAGGCGCACAAGTTTCTGGGCATCCGCTGACGCCCGCACCCATGGCGCGAAAACCCCTGATGCCTCGGGCGGTCTGGACATGATCCGTGCACGATCCGGGTATGACCTGGCCGATCCCGGCATGGTCCAGACACGATCCGGGTATGATCCTGATATGGTCCGGGTACGTCCGGGCATGAACCGGACGCACGCGCCGGGCCGCATCCACACGACAGACACCACGCCGTGCCCGCACGGCTGACACACAGGCAGGACGGATGGACATCTTCGTTACGCTTACCTTCGACGCGGCGCACCGGCTGCCGTGCGTCCCGCAGGGGCACAAGTGCGGCAACCTGCACGGCCACACCTTTACCGTGGAAGTGCACGCGCGTGGCCCCGTGGGCGGCGACACCGGCTGGGTGATGGATTTCGGGGATCTGAAGCGGTTGGCCAAACCGGTCCTGGACCGGCTGGATCATGCCTATCTCAACGATATTCCAGGTTTGGAAAACCCCACCAGCGAGTGCATCGCCCGTTGGCTGTGGCGCGAACTGAAGCCCGCCCTGCCGCAGCTGTGCCGCCTGGTGGTGCGCGAAAGCCCCACTTCCGGGGCGGTGTACGAAGGAGACGGCGGGATCGCCTAGCCCGCAGGCGTCAATCTCTTCCGCCGGAATCGAAGGCATGGACGCAGAAAGGGGCACCCGGCGGGGTGCCCCTTTCTGCGTCCGGCATCGTACGAAGTCTGGCAGGCATCAGCCCTGCTTGTCGGCCACCTCGCGGGGGGCGGCCTTTTTGCCGGGGGCAGGCGTCTTGTCCGCCGTGGATTTGGTGGACGAGGCCTTTTTCCTGGCGGCCTTGGGGGCAGGTTCCTGGTCTTCCGACTTGGCCACGGCCTTGCGCGCTGGCTGCTTAGCCTGGGTCTGGGCGGTGGCTTTGGCCTTGGTGGCCTTGGGCGTGGCAGACGCCTGGCGGGCAGAGGGCTGGGAAGCCTTCGGAGCGGACTTTTGCGCCGTGGCGCTCGCCTTCTTCCTTTTCGACTTCTTCTGCACGGGGGAGGCCTTGGCGTCTTCCGACGCCTTGGCGGCGGCCACAGATGTCTTGCGCGCCTTGGCGGCTTTGGAGGTCTTGCGCAATTCGGCGTAGGCCTCGCTGTTGGTCTTGTGCAGGTTCAGGGCGTAGTCGGCGGGTTTCATGTCTGCCAGCAACGTGGAGACGCGTTTGCCGCCACCAGCCACGGAGCGGAAGCCCGCTTCCACCAGCCGGTTCACTTCCTGCGCACGAACCTGTGTGGTTTCAGCACCCAGCACCACGGCCAGCAGCCGGGTCTTGCCGCGCTTCACCGTGGAGATGAGGTTGTAGCCGGAGGCGAACACCCAGCCGGTCTTGAGGCCGTCTGCACCTTCGCAGTTGCCGAGCAGGGGGTTCTTGTTGGTGGTGATGACCTTGTTGTGCTTGATGTACCGGGTGGAGTGGTAGCGCAGGGCTTCCGGGTACTGGGCAAGGTAGGCGCGGGAAAGGATGAGCATGTCGCGCGCCGTGGTGTGCTGCCCGGCGGCAGGCAGGCCGTGCGGGTTGCGGAACACGCTGTTCTTCATGCCCAGCGCCCTGGTTTTGGCGTTCATCATCTGGACGAAGTTGTCCACGTTGCCGCCGATATGTTCGGCGGTGGCGACGCTGGCGTCGTTACCCGAGGAAACGGCCATGCCTTCCAGCAGGTCGTCCAGGGTCAGGGTTTCGCCCTGTTTCAGGAACATGCGCGAACCGCCCGTGGAGAAAGCGCGACGGCTGACCTTGACGGTATCCTTCAGCGAGGCCTTGCCCGCGCGCACCTGGTCCAGCGCCACGTACATGGACAGCACCTTGGTGAGCGATGCTGGGGGAATGGGTTCGTCGGCATTCTGTTCGTAGATGATGCGACCAGTGCTCATGTCCAGCAGCAGGGCAGAGCGCACGTCGAGCGTTTCGTGGCTGGAGGCGTGCGCCACGGGCGCGGCGAGCAGCATGGCAACCGCCAGCGCCAGAAGGACAATGCCATGCAGGCGGGCCGGGCCAGACAGACCCGTCGGGGTGGGGGGAGCGGTGAACCGGGCGGCGTGGGCCGTCGGGCGGTGTGCTGCGTGGTGCGGACGTTGGGCCGTGTGGCCGGGAACGGTGCTGTGCATGCGCATGCGCTGTCTCGCCTTTCCGAGCCGGCCGCTCCGGGCCGGGAAATCGGTGTGTCAGGCAGCGCGCCTTCTCCAGTTCGGAATGGCCGCACTCCTGTGTCCCCGGCAAACATTACTGTAGAGGTTGGGGCATGACAAGCATTCTCTGGCGGATGCGCAGAAAATTGCACGCGTTTTCGTGGATGGAAATGGCCAGGCAGGTTTCCTGGCCATGGAAGTCGAGCTTGAAGCCGTTCTGGAGCGGGGCCGCAGCACCCTTGTGATCTGGAGTTGCACGCCAGCAGGGGGGAATTGCATGTCCGGTTTTTCGGGGACAGGGTGGCCGAAAATTCGGCATGTTGAATATTTTCTAGAGTTTGCCTCGCTCGGGGTGGCGCCCGGAAGTCCGCGCTGGTGTTGGGCTGCCGGGCAGATATGGTGATCGCGCTCGGGTTGACAGCGAAAGGCAATCCATCTGCCGTGCCGCAGTCGCACTGCGAAGTGATGCATGCCTGCCCAGCCGTTTTGCAGTATGTGCCGCCGTCTTTCAAGCGTGCGGATGAGGCGGAAGCAGGCAACGCCAGCCAACCGGGGGGGAATGCTGCCCGGGGGCATGCCTGTGGAGCATCCACTCTCGGGGGTGGCGGCTGGTGCCGCTGCAGGATTTGTCCGGCTGGCGGCCATGGTTTATAAAAATTCTTTTATGTCAGTGGAGTGAACCATGCTGGGCGGATGGCTGTGATCGCGCAAGTGAGTGGTCGCTTGCGGGTCTATCGCGCGGGTTGATCAACTAATCGCGCAATCGCGCAGGATTGAGCAGTCAGTCCGCGCAAGGTCGCGCGAGGCGTCCGTTTTTGGGGCGAGATTGTGATAAAAATATTTATCACGTTTTTCAAAATATTATATGTTGGCACTGGATGGTTTGCCTCTTTCAAGGTCACGCAATGGCACGGGCTGTGCTCTTTGGCTGGGCAAGGACGTCGCGTCAGGCCGCCGAGCCGGTCCCGATGGATGTCTTAACGGAAAGCGTGAACGCGGCGCGCAAACCTCCAACGGAGAGGACTGTCATGAACATCACCTTTGAAATCATCGGGCAAAGTTGTGACCTCGCACTGCACCCCGTTTCGCCGCAGACGGCCGAGGCCATCCGTAGCAAGGGGCGCGAAATATACGCCGAAAAGTACATGAACTGGTGGCGCAAGGGGAACACCCGCACCTTCGGCATGCGCCTTGGACCCGACAGCCTGGTCCGCCTGTTCGTGGATGGCCGCCAGACCGACCTGGACGAAAACCTGCTCTACCGCGACGTGACCACCATCCGCCGTCGCATGTATCTGAACAGCAAGGCCAAGTATCTTGCCGTGCTCGGCTATGACGACGAGTGGTGCGCCTTCAAGTGGATATGGCACGACGTGAAGAGTTTCGACCCCTCCAAGTTCAGCTTCCAGGTGTTGAACTGGGACCGCGTGATGAAGACGCAAGGGTACAACGTGGTAGACAACGTGTTCTACGACGGCCACCTGGCGGATGACGATTCGTGGTGCAACCCCAGCGGGTTCACCCTGCTTGACCCGATGATCATCGACCTTGCGGACGTGCGCCGCGAGGTGGAGGCCGAACAGGCCGGCGGCGGCAAGAAGGCGGCGTAACGCCGCCGCATGCAGATACTTCCGGTTGGGGTTCCCGCCCGACCGATCGTCAGACCCGCACTCGTAGTAGCCCTACCCCTCCCTGCCCGAGAACGGAGGTCCCCACACCCTCCGCTCTCCCCCTCCCCCGGGGCCCGCCGTCCGTAAGCGGCGGGCCTCGCCTTTTCTTTTTCCAGCCATGCCCGCCAGGGCGTGCCGTGCGTTTTTGTCCTGCCGAAATCCGAAAAAGAGGGTGGCTGCTCACCTGCTGTCTTTTTAAATGAAAAAAATCACAATGCGCGGTCCAGATGCCCGCTAAGTCGTGGAGTTTCGTGAAAAATGGGTTGTGCGACCAGTTTGCGGGTGCGCGAGAGTATGGTTGGGGTGTGTCAGTGTGGTTTTTAAAATACTCTTTAATTGCAGGATATTAATATGCTTCAATGGAATGGTGTGACTGCTCGTTCGGGTGATGTGAGTACCGGGTTTTTCGATAGGTTGAGTTGACAAACAGCAGTGTAAGAGGCAGTGTGGGCTCGTCGTTGCTGTGTGAACAACCAGTACAAGCGACCCAGCCTTGCCCCTTCATCGGAACCTGCCCGTTCATCACGATGAAGGAGGCGGCCCGGCACGATAACCGTGCTTGGCAGGCCGGAACCACCCTGCCATGGTGCAGGGCGGAACGGAGGGGCCACGGGGGCTGAAGGTGTTCGGACACGGCGTACGACGCGATGCGCGAGAGCGGCGCGGGGCACAGGCGGCGCGCTGTCCTACGGGACGGCGGACGGGCCCACCCCACATGCGATCTCACGGAGGGATCGCACGGCATCCGGGCGGCCGCACCGGATGCAGCCGGAAACCGAGAGGGCGCATCGGCAACGAAATGGAGTCCGATCATGAACGTTACCCTTACCATCACCGGCAGAAGCTGCGACCTGGCCCTGCACCCCGTTTCGCCGCGTACGGCGCTGGCCATCCGCGCCAAGGGGCGCAAGATTTACGCCGAGAAGTACATGGACTTCTGGCGCCGCGGCAACACCCGCAATTTCGGCATGCGCATCGAGGCCGACACCAAGGTGCAGCTCTTCATCGACGAGTCCGAGCAGACTTTCGACATGGGCGCACTGCTTGGCAACGTGTCCACCAGCATGAGCAACCTGTACCTTGACAGCAAGGCCAAGTACCTGGCGGTATTGGGCTTTGCCGAAGAAATGTGCAGCTACACCTGGTCCTGGAACAACGTTGAGAGCTTCGATGCCGCCCGCTTCATGACCTGCATCACCGACTTCGGTCCGGTGCTGGGCAGCACCATGCGCGCCATCGACGAAGTGCGCTACGACACCCTGTGTGCCGACAACTTCGCGTGGGGCAACCCCGGCGGCTTCACCCTCATCGATCCGGTGGTGCTGGACCTCGACCAGCTTCGCCGCGTGGCCCGTGCCGCCTGACCGGCGCCGTTCGCCACCGCCGCCTTCGGGCGTACAGTGATCGTCAGGGGGGAGCCGCAGGCTCCCCCCTTTTTGTTGTGGCCCGGGCGGCCAGGGCTGCAGCAGCCGTGATCGCGCTCCTTTTCGCCTGGCGCATCGGGCAGAAGGCCGGCCCCGCATCAGCCCCCGCGCAAGGCCGCGCTTCGGGCCCCAGGTTGGGCAGGGCCCGGCACGGGGGCAGCGGGGAATCGTCCTGCCCGGCTTGTTTCAGGCTGGCCGCGAAAGCAGACGGGCTTGCTAGGCGCATCCCGGACATGCCACTATACGCACCCGGCGAGCGCGCACTTGTCATGCACGGGCCGCACGTGCGGCATGCATCAGGTACTCTGGGCCGCACTATACCGCATTGCACGGAAGGTACGATGGAACTGCCTCTGCTCAAGGAATTCGTGGTCATCTTCAGCCTTTCGGTGGCCGTCATCTATTTGTGCCACTACGTGAAGGTGCCCGCCATCGTCGGCTTTCTGCTGACCGGCGTGGTGGCCGGACCGCACGGCCTTGGACTGGTAAAGGCCGCGCACGAGGTCGAGATCATGGCCGAAGTGGGCGTGGTGCTGCTGCTGTTCACCATCGGGCTGGAGCTTTCGCTGGGCGAACTGATGCGCCTGCGCAAGCCGGTGTTCCTGGGGGGGCTGGCGCAGGTGGCGCTGACCATCCTGGCCTTCGCGGGCGGGGCGGAGCTGCTGGGCATGCCGCACGGCACGGCGGCGTTCATCGGCTTTCTGGCTGCTCTCTCATCCACGGCCATCGTGCTCAAGCTGTTGCAGGAACGCGCCCAGATGGACAGTCCGCACGGGCGCATCTCGTTGTCCATCCTGATATTCCAGGACCTGGTCATCGTGCCCATGATGCTGCTGGTGCCGTTTCTGGCGGGCAAGGGCGGCGAGTCCGGACCTTCGCTGCTGTTCACCATGGCCAAGGGGGCGGGCATCATCCTGCTGGTGTTCCTGCTGTCGCGCAAGCTGGTGCCCGCGCTGCTGCACCGCATCGTGCGCACCCGCAACCGCGAGGTGTTCCTGGTTTCCACGCTGGCCTTCTGCCTGGCCATCGCGCTGCTTACCTCGTCCATGGGCCTTTCGTTGTCGCTGGGCGCGTTCCTGGCGGGCCTGATCATGGCCGAATCGGAGTACAGCCACAGCGCACTGGAGGGCATCATGCCCTTCCGCGACGTGTTCACCAGCCTGTTCTTCATTTCCGTGGGCATGTTGCTGGACCTCGGCTTCGTCATCGACCATCTGCCGCTGGTCATCGGGGTGACCCTTTCCGTGCTGGCGGTTAAGTGCCTGCTGGGCGGCGGCGCCACCCTGATGCTGGGCTATCCCCTGCGCCCCGCGCTGATGGTGGGCCTGGCCCTGTGCCAGGTGGGGGAATTCTCGTTCGTACTGGCCAAGGCGGGCGTGTCGTACGGGCTGTTCGACCGTAACGAGTACCAGCTGTTCCTGGCCGCCAGCATCATGACCATGGCGCTGACGCCGTTCCTCATTGCCGGGGCCCCGCGCATGGCCGACGTGGCCGTGCGGCTGCTGCCCGCCGGGGCACGGCTGGCCCGGCGCGGGGA
>NZ_VRYY01000631.1 GCF_015731765.1 Nitratidesulfovibrio oxamicus | reverse complement strand
GCTTCGACGCGCGCGCCCTGTGGCCCGCCATCCGTTCCGGGGCGTGGGCGCTGGGCGCGCCCGCCATCATCCTGGGGACCATCATCGGCGGCGTGGCCACCGCCACGGAATCGGCGGCCATGGCCGTGGCCTATGCCCTGCCCGTGGGGCTGTACGCCCACCGCGAACTGCGCTGGCGCGACCTGCCCCGCCTGGCCCTGTGCGCCGGGGTGACCTCCGCCGTGGTCATGCTGATCATCGCCGCCGCCTCGCTGTTCGGGTGGGTGATGGCGCTGGAGCGCCTGCCGCAGGCCATCGCGGCGTGGATGCTGTCCCTGTCCGGGGATCGCATCGTGCTGCTGTTGCTGGTGAACCTGTTGCTGCTGGTGGTGGGCGCGTTTCTGGAAACCACCGCCGCCATCCTGCTGTTCGTGCCGGTGCTGGTGCCGCTGCTGCCCGCGCTGGGCATCGACCTGGTGCACCTGGGGGTCATCGTGGTGGTGAACCTGGCCATCGGCATGCTGACGCCGCCGCTGGGGGTGTGTCTGGTGGTGTCGTGTTCCATCGCGCGCATACCGCTTTCCGCCATCGGTCGGGCCATCGTGCCCGTGCTGTTGGTGCTGATCGTGGACCTGCTGCTGGTGACCTTCTGCCCGCCGCTGGTGCTCTGGCTGGGCGGGTAGGCCGTACAGTCGCCCGGGTACGGGCGGGGTCGCGCGCTCCCCGCGTCTAGTCTGCCGGGTCTTCTCCCTCCGCGTCCTCTCCTCCCGCGTGGTCGGCATTCCCATTGAGGGACGGAAGGATGGCGTTTCCGGACGCGCCTCCGTCATCCTCTCCGCCGAAGCCGCCCACAATATCCAGAAAGCCGCGCAACAGGGCGTCGTCCCGCCCGGCCCGCCACGCCAGGTCCAGACGAATGTCCGGCAGGCCCGGCGCGCCTCCCGGAACATGTCTGCCAGCCGCCACGTCGCGGTACACCACGCCCTTGCGCGGTTCGCTGCGGGCGGATGCGGGCACGATGGCCGCACCCACCCCCGCCGCCACCAACGCGCGCTGGGTGTTCAGCCCCACCGCCT
>NZ_VRYY01000630.1 GCF_015731765.1 Nitratidesulfovibrio oxamicus | reverse complement strand
GGGGAGCGGCCCCCCCGGAGCCCGCGCTGACGCGCGGGCAAGCGGTGGCTGCCGTCGGCCCGTTGGCCGCAGGGCGCTGGGTACGCGGGGGGAGTGCGCGAGCGACCGCACCGACGGCAGCACCGACAGATGCAGTCCAGGGGGTGTAAAGCGCGAAAGCGGAAAGCAATGGCGGGTGGGCAACCATAGGGCAACCAAAACCGCCAAAACCGCAAGAACGACGAAGAGGATACGTTGACAATGCAACGTATCCTCTTGTTTTTTCTGGTGCGCCCGACAGGAATCGAACCTGTGGCCTACAGCTTAGGAGGCTATCGCTCTATCCGACTGAGCTACGGGCGCAGGAATCGAAGGTGTCTAGACGATGCCGTAGCGCATTGTCAAGGTCAACATCGGCGGCACGCGGCCTGGTGCAGGCAGGAACGCCTCTTTGGTTCATGGCGTCCGGGGATGCTGGGCAACCCATGGGCAACCAAAACCCCACAGCACGGCATTCACCCTCAAAAAAACCACAACGGAGGTCGCGCATCCACCTGCCCTTTCCAGGATGCCATGGCAAAAATTCAAGCAGTGGCCTACAGCTTGGGAGGCTGCCGCTCATTCAGATTTAGCCTGCTCGCCGCTACGTCCGTCAATCCCGCCCACAACCTGCCCGGCCAGCTGCTCGGCCAGTTGCTCGGCCAGTTGCTCGGCCAGGGCACGCAGTTCCTCGCCCTCTTCCAGTCCGTCGATGAACCGCTGCGGAATGCCGGACAACCCCACCTGCGCCCCCACCAGCGCCCCGGCAAGAATGGCGCGCACCTGGTTCTGCCCGCCGCCGTTCACCGCGTGCAGCACGGCGGACTCGAAGTCGTCGTGAAAGCGCGCCGCAAGATAGTAGGCTGCAGGAAGCATGTGGTAGATGGCGCAGGGCATGCCGTACACCAACGACACCTTCCACGCCGGTTCGATGCGGATGTCCGGGTCCGCCGCTGCCGCCGCCATGTAGCCGGGCGACAGCAGCGCATCGGGCGAGGCAAACCGCCCGGCGCGCGGCGGGTCCGGGTCGCCGGGGCG
>NZ_VRYY01000629.1 GCF_015731765.1 Nitratidesulfovibrio oxamicus | reverse complement strand
TTTTGCCTGGGCGGGCGATGCCGCCGGCGCGGGCGCGGCGTGCAGGCAGAGCAGCGCGGCAAGACAGTACAGCCAGGGGCGGACGCCGTGGCGGTTCGCGGTGGAGCGCGGTGCGGTGCGGAGCGTCATCATGCGGTGGCGACCTTGATGTGCCAGGGTTCGAAGCGGACCCCCAGCATGTTGTCCTGCGGATAGCGCAGGGTGATGTAACCCAGTTCCTCCAGCCGCCGGAATATCGGGGTGGCGGTGAAGGCAGAGGTGAAGTTGCGCGCGCCGTATCCGCGCTGCCCCACGTCGAAATCGCCTATGCCGTGGAACGAATACCCCGGCGGGGCCAGCGAGCGCGAGGCCAGCGACAGGTTGCCGCCGTTGGTGGATGCCTTGGTGAGGAACAGGTGGAACTGCTTCATGATGCCGCGCACGCCGGAGGTGAGCACCACGTCCTCGCCCAGCAGGCGGCGGATGGTTTCCCATGTGGCGCGCGGCTCGCCCTGGTAGACGTAGTTGCCCATGCCCGGCACCTTGTACACCTCGCGTGAGGGGATGGTGGCGGCCAGCGAGTTCAGCGGCTTCATGCCCATGAATCCGTAGGCGGATGCGTCTGCGTGGAACAGTTCGTCGATGAGGGTCAGTTCCTGCGGGCTGAAGGCGCCGACAGCCGGGTAGTTCCGGGCCACCCGCACCGCCTCGTCGAAGCCGAGCAGGTAGAAGAAGCCGTGCCCCACGGTGCGTTCCAGACGGCCCAGCCTGTCGGTGGCGGCGTGCAGCACGGGAATGCGCTGGGGCGGCAGGGTGATGTCGCTGGGGTGGGGGCTGTCGAACCGGCGCATCTTGAACAGGTAGTCGCGCACTGCGTCGTCGATGCCGGGGGGGGCGTCCAGATCGTTGGGGTGGTCCGACTGCTGGGCGACAAGGTCGTCGTCCTGCGGGGGGCGGGAACCTTTGGAGCCGGATGCGGGCTGGCCGGACGGGATTGCACCCGACGCCGGGGACGGGGCAGACCCCAGCGGCCCGCTGCCGCGCCGCAGGGCGGGGCGTACTGCTGGCCCGGCAAGGG
>NZ_VRYY01000628.1 GCF_015731765.1 Nitratidesulfovibrio oxamicus | reverse complement strand
GCCTGGCCGGGCTGGGCTGCCTGACTGGCTGACGGCGCGGTGTCGCCTGCTTGCGCGGCGGATGCTCGCGCTGCCGGGTCGGCGCCGCTCGCCGGGTGGTGTCTTCTCGTTGCATCCGTTCCGTTCGCGCCATCGGTTTCCTTGCCGTTCTGTGGTGCAAGGGCGGTGCGTTCCCCGGTTCCGTACAGGCAGGATGGCCCCCCCAGTCCTGCAAGCCCCCCCTGTCCTCCCGGTCCGGCGTAGCCAGCGGGGGGGGCGGCTCCGTTGCGGGCTGCGGCGCGGGCCAGACAGATGCGCAGGTAGTCCGGCAGGTGGCGGGCGAACAGCTTGGGCGCGTCCTGCGCCGCCAGCGCCGCCCGTTCCAGAGTGTGGATGAGTTCGCGTACGTTGCCCGGCCAGTGGTAGGCCAGCAGGGTTTCGTGGAAGTCGGGCGAGATGTCCTTTTCCGGCAGGGCAAAGCGCGCCCAGATGCGCGGCAGGTAGTGCCCGGCCAGCGCGGTGACGTCTTCGCACCGTTCGCGCAGCGGCGGAATGCTCACCACCACCGTGCGCATGCGGTACAACAGGTCGCTGCGAAAGGTATTGCGTTCGACCATGTCTTCCAGGTTGCGGTTGGTTGCCGCAATCAGGCGGAAATCGCTGGTGATTTCCGTGCGGCCCCCCACTGGGCGAAAGCGGTGTTCCTGCAGCACGCGCAGGAACATCTTCTGCATGGACAGGGGCAGTTCGCCCACTTCGTCCAGAAACAGCGTGCCGCGGTCCGCCTGCAGCACCAGACCGTCGCGGTTGGAATCCGCCCCGGTGAAGGCTCCCTTGCGATGGCCGAACAGGATGGACCCGACCAGCGAACGCGGCAGCGAGGCGCAGTCCACGGCCACGAAGGGCGCGGCGGCGCGGGGGCTGTTGTCGTGGATGGCGCGGGCGAACAGTTCCTTGCCCACGCCCGTTTCGCCTGTGACCAGTGCGGCGGCGTCGCTGCCCGCCGCCTCGGCCACCACATCCAGGCACCGGCGGATGGCCGTGCTGACCCCCACGATGGAGTGCTTGAGCCGCGACGAGGG
>NZ_VRYY01000627.1 GCF_015731765.1 Nitratidesulfovibrio oxamicus | reverse complement strand
GCGCCCGGTGGCTCCGCGGGCAGAGTGTCCGGCAGTTCGTCGGATGGCACGCCGCAAGGCGGGGAGGCCCGGCCATGACCTTGCTGGCGGTACGCGCCCTTTCCGTGGCCTTCGGCGGCATCCGCGCGCTGGACGCGGCCAGCTTTACGGCGCAGGCCGGGGCCATCACCGCGCTCATCGGCCCCAACGGCGCGGGCAAGACCACCCTGGTCAACTGCGTTACCGGCATGGTGCTGCCTGATTCCGGCACCGTGACCTTCGGCGGGCGGGACATCACCGGCATGGCGGCCCACCGCCTGCCGCGCCTGGGCCTTGCCCGTACCTTCCAGCACCTGCGGGTGTTCGGTTCCATGAGCCTGCTGGAAAACGTCATGGTGGGGCTGCACGGCCACGTGCGCACCGGCATGCTCTCCAGCATGCTGCGCCTGCCCGGCGTGCGCCGCACCGAACGGGCCATGCGCGACGCGGCCCTGCGGGCGCTGGAGTTCACGGGCCTTGCCGATCGGGCCGACGAGGCCGCCGGGCTTTTGCCCTATGGCGACCAGAAGCGGTTGGTGCTGGCCCGCGCCCTGGTGGGCGAACCGCGCATGATCCTGCTGGACGAACCGGTGGCGGGCCTGAACCCGGCGGAAACCCACGAGATGGGCGGGCTGATCCTGGCCCTGCGCGCACGCGGGGTGGCCGTGCTGCTCATCGAGCACGACATGTCGCTGGTCATGCGCGTGAGCGACGCCGTGGTGGTGCTGTGCTCCGGCGCCAAGATCGCCGAGGGCGCCCCCGGCGAGGTGAAACGCAATCCCGAAGTGGTCAACGCCTACCTTGGCGGGGGCGAGGAGTTCGGCCTGCATGCTTGAACTGCGCGACGTTTCCTTTTCCTACGGCGGCGCAAAGGTGCTGTTCGACGTTTCCCTTTCGGTGGGCGCGGCAGAGGCGGTGTGCCTGCTGGGCATGAACGGCGCGGGCAAGACCACGCTGTTGTCGCTCGTCAGCGGCCTTGCCCGCCCGGCCTCCGGGTCCATCCTGCTGGACGGCGCGCCGCTGCCGCCGCGCCCGGCGGGCATCGTG
>NZ_VRYY01000626.1 GCF_015731765.1 Nitratidesulfovibrio oxamicus | reverse complement strand
GCAGCGGCGGCGCAGGTCGGCCAGGTCGGCGCGCACGCGGTCCAGTTCGCCGGGGGTATCCAGCCAGCGGCTGGCGTGGCGGGCAAGCACGGCGCCGTCGGCGTTCTCCTGCAGCAGTTCGGGGAACACCTCGCGGTTCAGCACAAGGTTGGGCAGGCTGACCCACCGGACCTTCACCAGTCGCTTGCCCAGCCAGTACGAGAACGGCGACACCCGGTAGGCCACCAGCGTGGGCACGCCCAGCAGGGCCGTTTCCAGCGTGGCCGTGCCCGATGCGGCCAGCAGCAGCTGGCAGGTGCGCAGGGTGGCGTAGCGGTCGTCCGGCGATTCGATGGTCAAGGGCACGTCTGCGGGCCACAGGGCGCGCAGGGCGTCCTCTGTCACGTTGGGGGCGCGCACGCAGTGGAAGGACAGGCCGGGTCGGTCCGCCAGCAGCAGCCGGGCGGCCTTGCCGTATTCCGGCATCAGCGCCTCTATCTCCTTGCGGCGGCTGCCGGGCATCAGGCCGATGCGCCCCGCCACGGGGGCGATGGCGTCCAGGCGCTGCCAGTCCATCATGTCCAGCAGCGGGTTGCCCACGTAGTCCACGTCCATGCCGTGGCGGCGGTAGAATTCCACCTCGAAGGGCAGGATGCAGATCATCCGGCGGATGTGGCGGCGGATGAAGTTGACCCGCCCGGTGCGCCACGCCCATATCTTGGGGCTGATGTAGTAGTGCACCGGAATGCCCAGCGCGTGGGCGGCCCTGGCGATGCGGAAGTTGAATTCCGGCGCGTCGATGAGCACCACCGCGTCGGGCCTGCGCGCGGCCAGTTCGGCCTTGATGCGGCGCAGCATGCCGAGGATGCGCGGCAGGTAGCCCAACACCTCGGTAATGCCCATCACGGACAGGTCTTCCACCCGCAGGATGGCGTCCTGCCCGGCACCGCGCAGGTGCGGACCGCCCATGCCGATGCAGCGCAACGCCGGGTCGCGGCGGCGCAGGGCCTCCAGCAGGCGGCCTCCGTGCATGTCGCCGGAAAGCTCACCGGCGTTGATCCATACGGTGCGCGGCGGGGTGCCGAGG
>NZ_VRYY01000625.1 GCF_015731765.1 Nitratidesulfovibrio oxamicus | reverse complement strand
CCACCGCACCGGGGCGGATGCCCGCGCCGTGCAGCTTGATGTAGGTGGCGGCTAGGCCGTAGCACAACGGCGCGGCCAGTCCGGCCCCCACAGCCAGCAGCACTTGCGGGGTGGGCTGCACCGGCCCCACCCCCACCATGACGGCCACCCCGGCAATGCCCAGCGCCAGCCCGGCCACGCGGGCCGGGGTGACGCGCTCGCGCAGCCACACAGCCGCGCAGATCACCCCGAACAACGGCGCCGTGGCATTGAGCACGGCGGAATAGGCCGCCGGAATGTGCAGCGCGGCATAGGCGAACAGGGCAAAGGGCACGCCGGAATTCACCGTGCCCACGATGACGAAGAAGCGCCAGTGGGCGCGCAGGCCAAGGTCCGTTCCTGTGGCCCGAAACCAGGCGAACAAGGCCAGACCCGCCAGCAGCACTCGCAGTTCGGCAGTCAGCAGCGGCCCCAGCGCGGGGGCCACCAGCCGCATGAACAGGAACGACGAGCCCCAGATGGCGGCCAGCAGCAACAGGCGAAGCAGATCGACGGGACGCATGGTTCCTCCCGATGAAAGCTATGTGACCCCACCCCGGTCGAACCGTCGAACGGGCGGGCGCGACGGGCGCGACGGGCGCGGCGGGAAACGGCACCTCGGCGCGCGGTGCGCGCCGGAGCCGTCGTCAGTGACGGCATCGGCATTGTGTGCCGAGATGGACGGTGGGCTTGCGCCCTTCCGGTCGTCGGCGGCGGACCTTCCTTGCGCAGACGGCGGGCAGGCCGAAGACGCTGCCGTTTCCATCCCGTACCGCCCGAGTCCGCCTCGTGGCCTGCCCTGCGGTCAGCCCGTGGATGGCGGACAGCGAAGACGGGGCGTGCGTGGCGGCGGGCAGGCCGAGGGGCAGAGCGCCACCGTCACCCGATGGGCATTCGGGCGGCTTCGCGGCGCAGCAGTTCGGCTTTTCGGTCCACCCCCCAGCGGTAGCCGGTGAGCGCACCGTCGCGGCCCAGCACGCGGTGGCAAGGCACCACCACGGCCACGGGGTTGCGGGCGCAGGCGGCGGCGTCGTCACGATCCTGTTCGTGA
>NZ_VRYY01000624.1 GCF_015731765.1 Nitratidesulfovibrio oxamicus | reverse complement strand
CGCCCCCGCCTGCGTTGCGGCATCACCCGCATCAGGTCGGACGCTTCCGGCAAACCGCCCCGCGCACCACCCCAACCCGGTCCTGACCGCCATGCCCCACACGCCAGCCCCCCCATCCACGCGGCCCATGGCCGTGTACGCGCTGACCCCCGGCGGGGCCACGCTTGCTCGGCGCATCGCCGCAGAACTGGGCGGCACGCTGTACCTGCCGGAACGCCTGTGCGCGGCGACCACGGAGGGGGCTGCTTCCGGCATGCCGGTCTCGGCGGAATTACCGCCCGCCCAACCGTTCGCCTCGCTGGCGGACCTTGTGGCGCGCACCTTTCGCCTGCATTCCGGCCACGTCTTCGTGGCGGCCACGGGCATCGTGGTGCGCTGCATCGCCCCGCATCTCACCAGCAAGGCACAGGATCCCTGCGTGGCGGTCTGCGACCAGCGCGGGGCCTTCGCCATCAGCCTGCTGTCCGGGCACCTTGGCGGCGGCAACGATCTGGCCCGTCAGGTGGCTGCCGTCACCGGCGGCACCCCGGTCATCACCACCGCCACGGACACCGAGGGCCTGCCCTCGTTCGACCTGCTGGCCGCGCGGGCAGGGCTGGCCATGGCCGACATCGCCATGGTCCGCCACGTCAACGGCGCGCTGCTGGCCGGGGAGCCGGTGTGGATATGCGACCCCGGCGACCGGCTGGGGCTGCGCGCCACCGGGCCATCGCCAGACGGGACAGGGGCTGAACGCACCGGGACGCACGACGCACCAGAGGCTTCCGGCGACGGGGCAGGGGCCCCGCCCCACTCCGCGCACCTTTTCCGGTTCGTCGCGGCCCCCGCCGACATTCCGTCCGATGCGCCCTCCGTGCTGGTCACCCCGCACGATCATCTGACCGCGCCGCGCCGCCTTGTGCTGCACCCGCGCGTGCTGCACGTGGGCACGGGCTGCAAGCGCGGTGTGGATGGTGGCATCATCGAAGCCCGCATCCGCGAGGTGCTGGCCGCCGCCCACCTTGCCCCGGCATCCCTCGTCGCGCTGGCCTCCGCGGACATCAAGGCCGACGAACCGGGCCTGCGGCAGGCC
>NZ_VRYY01000623.1 GCF_015731765.1 Nitratidesulfovibrio oxamicus | reverse complement strand
CAACGCGCGAGAGCAGGCGCGGCCTGGCGCCCGGTGAACGGCGGGTGGGGCGTTGCGTGGCGCGTGCAGCGAACATGGGTGCCTCCCGGCGGTGCCTTTGCGCCGCCTTGCCTTGGCCCTTGCCCTGCACCGTGCGGTGTGCCGCGCGTTTTGCCGTGGCGTTTCCGGGCGGGGCTGGCTTCTTCTACACAGGTAGAGCCTGCCGGGGCGGTGTCAAGGCGGGCGTCAGGACGGACGTGAAGTCGGGTGTCGGGCCGGGAGGGGCGCCGGGCCGGAGGGGAAATGCTGCAGCGTGGTTCACAGGAACGCGGAACATGGTTACCGTAACATTCCGGACCGGAGACGAACCGCCCGATGCGGAGCCGGTCCGGTGCAAGACCTTGCGCAGGAGCCCCCACCATTGAACGGGCTCGCCAAGGGCTGTAGGGTACTTGCCAGGGTGTGCCCGCAACAGGCACGACCTGCCGGAAATCCGTGACCGGCAGTCCGCCCGGCAGGGCCGAGCCCCCATCCACGTTCCACCCAGGAGAACGCATGACCTTCGATTTCGACCGCGAGCTGCAACGCCTTGAAGGCAAGCTGAAAGCCCTGCGCAGCAAGGAATATATCCCCGATGCCCTGCTGGAGATCGTGGCGCGAACCGCCGTCATCCAGCTGGAGGCCCGCGCCGCCGCGCAGGCAGACCCGCTGCCGGAACCGGTCGCCGGGCAGTTTCCCGAACTGGCCACACCCGAGGCGCACGCCCAGGGCGCGCCGCTGCTTCCGCGCGATGCCTTCACCTATGACAGGGCGCGCACGGCGGCTACCTTCGGTCGTCTGCTGGCCATGATGCGTGCCGCCGGGGGCAGCCTTGGCGCTGCCGCAGAGGTGGTGCGCGAGGCCATGGAAAAGGGCGAGCTTGCCGTGGATGACGCCTGCGACGCGGCCCTGCGCGACGACGCGGCCTGGTTCGACGCCTGGGCCCTGCGCCTGAACGACGCCCCCAGCCTGGTGCGCTTCCTGGCCATGGGCAGCGTGGTGCCTTCGGTCGAGGTGCTGGCTCAGGCGGTGGCGGCGGAACAGGCCCGCCGCACC
>NZ_VRYY01000632.1 GCF_015731765.1 Nitratidesulfovibrio oxamicus | reverse complement strand
CGCGCGACTTCACGAAGCGGCTGCGCGGGCTGCCGCAGGGCATCGCGGTGGAACGCCGGGCACGGGCCGACGACATTCGCCGCACCCACCTGCGCCTGATCTACCTGCTGCTGGCCGAGCAGATGCCCTCGCCCCTGCTGCGCGAGGCGTACCTGGCCGCCGCACGCTGAACGCGAAAACGCCCGGCAGGCCACAAGGGCAGCCGGGCGCATGCATTCACCGATTCTTCATGGCGCCGGGAACAACCGGCGTGGCTCAGGCCGTGCCATCACCGCCTTCGGCGGGTGCCGGACCGGCTTCCGGCGCGGCAGCCGTCCGGGTCTGCCGCCTGTGCTCGTCGCGTTCGGCGCGCAGTACGTCGGGGGCGATGAAGTCCAGCAGGGCCAGTATCTCTTCCGTCGGCAGGGGGTTGCCGGTGTTGCGGCGATAGGCTTCGGCCTTGGCCACCTGGTCGGCGTTCACCAATCCCTTGCGCACCAGGCGTTCGGGCAGGCTTTCGCGCTGTTCGGTGGCCGACTGCGCGGCGGCGTCGCGCAGTTGCCGGGCGCGGTCGGCCTCGTGCTCGGCGTGGGTATGCAGGCGTCCGCGCATGGAGGCCACGTTGGCCTGAAGGGTTCCGCATTCCTCGGTCAGGTTGGCCAGGCGCAGTTCCATGAGCTGAATGTCGCGCTCAAGGGCCGCCTCGACCGCGCGCGCGGCGACACCGCCACCACTGCCGCTCAGCTTGCTGTACAGCAGCACCCCCGCCACGCAACAGGCCAGCAATATGTAGACGATGTCCATGCGCCGTCCGCCCTTGGGCAACAGTTTGCCACGGTGTGCTAGTCGTCGAGCTTGAGCTCCGGCAGCCCCCCCGCGCCCCGCGAGGCGCGGGGCGCGGCCCGGCGTTCGCGGGCTTCGCGGTAGGTGGCGTCATCGTCACCAAGGGAGAGCAGGCCCGTCCCGTCGGTGTCCGGGGAATGGTGCGGTTCATGGTCGTCGTGTGCCCTGGCCGGGCCGCCAAAGGCGTCCAGCGCGGAGGTGTCCAGACCGGCGTTCCTGCCGCGCGATGCGCCAGATGCGCCAGATGCGCCGGACGTTCCCGCCGCCGGGGCGGAAAGGTCCAGGCTGGGCAATTCCGCCTCGTGCAGGTCTGCTTCGCGCGGGGCAGCGGCCACGTTGTCCGGCCTCAAGCCGGGCACCCCGTCCGGCTGGCGGTCCACCAGTTCCACGGGCTCCTCGAAGTCCATGACCAGACCGCCCGGCAGGCCGGAATCGGCGTCCTCGTGCACCAGGCCGTACAGCGGATCATTTCCGGCGCCATACCCCGTGTCGGTGCGGGCATCCGGGCCGGTGCCGTACTGCACGTAGTACTGGCCAGCCGGTTCATCGAACGCGTCGGCCCCGGCGTCCGCAGGGGTCGTGGACGGCAGCCCGGCGGCGGCAGCGCGCTGGGCGCGGGCCAGTTCGTTCACCCGCACCTCCAGCGTGCGCAGGCCCGAAGCCAGTGCGGCGTGTTCGTCGCGCATGCCGCGCGCAAGTTCTTCCATGCCGCGCAGCACGAAATAGAACATCACCAGCAATCCCGCGAAACACAGCAGGATGAACATCATGAACATGGTGGCGTTGTCGAACATGGTTCCTTTCTCTCCCGGAAAAAAAAGGCGGCATTTCCCCGGCCACCGGCCAGCGGACCGGATATGCACTTGCCGGGGAACCCCGCTTGCAGTAACCATCCGGCACCTAGCACATCCCACGATGCACCACAATACATGAGAACAAAGGGCACCACATGGCCTCATCCAATATCCGTCCCCACCTTGTCGTGGCCGACGAAAACGGCGAAATCTACGACCATCCGGACCTGCTGATGGTCTGTCGGCGCGGGCACGAATTCGCCCTGCCCCGCCCCGACGAACTGATGCCCCTGCCCGACGAGAGCGAACTGTTCCTGCTGCCGGGCCGCCGCGCCGTGGGGCTGGATCCGGAAACCGGCGAGGCCGTGGGCATGGACGAACTGGCCGTGGCCGCATTCGCCGCGCCCGCGCACACCCTGACCGCCCACCCCGCCTATGTCAGCGAACCGGACGCCCCCACCCTGCCCCTGTTTGCCTACGGAGCCGTGGGCTTTGCCAACGGACGCTTCTACGTCTGCGCCAAGCGGGTTGACGAGTCCAACCGTCAGGTATTCCGGGGCATCCATCGCAAGAAGGTGGAACAGACCGCCCGCGAACTGATGCGCCGCTACCCGGACAACCGGTTGATGCAGCACCTGACCGCCAAGTGCGCCCTTACCTACTCGTGTCCGGCGGCGCGCAACCTGTGCCTTGGCCGGTACGAGGCGCCGTTGCCCGTCTCGCGCGCGTGCAATGCCCGCTGCGTGGGCTGCATCTCGCAGCAGGAAGCCGGGTCGCGCATTTGCGCCACCCCCCAGAACCGCATGGCCTTCACCCCCACGGCGGCGGAAATCGTCGAAGTGATGCGCCACCACGCCCGTAACGAGGTGGCGGAGCCGGTCTTTTCCTTCGGCCAGGGCTGCGAGGGCGAACCGCTGACAGAGGCCCCGCTGATCGAGGAAGCGGTGCGCCTGTTCCGCGCCGAGGGCGGGCGCGGCACGGTGAACCTTAATTCCAACGCCTCGCTGCCGGGCGCCGTTGAACGCATTGCCGGGGCGGGGCTTACCTCTTTGCGGGTCAGCCTGAACAGCGCCCGCGAAGAATCGTACAACCGCTACTACCGCCCGCACGGCTACACCCTGGCCGACGTGCGCGAAAGCATCGCCACCGCGCGGCGGAACGGGGTATTCGTCTCGCTGAACCTGCTGTACTTCCCCGGCATCACCGATACCGAGCCGGAACTGGAAGCCCTGCTGGACATGATCCGCACCTGCGGGGTCAGCTTCATCCAGTTGCGCAACCTGAACATCGACCCGGAAATGTATCTGGAACTACTGCAAGGCATCGTATTCGGCCCCAACATGGGACTGGTCAACTTCCGCAAGCGGCTGCGCCGGGAATGCCCGTGGCTGGGCTTCGGCTACTTCAACCCGTACCTGGGCGACCGGGCGGACCTGGCGGAGCGGGGCGTGCCCCTGCCCGGCGAATGGCAATCCACGCCGCTGGCCGACCTGCTGCGCGAGGCGCCGGAGGCAGGCCCGGACAGGGACACCCCTGATGCCGACGGCTCCGGGACGGCGGAAGACCTTTCCGGCGTGGAGGACACCGAGCCTGACGACGCCCACGAAGGCCTGCCCGAAGGGCACCTGAAAGCCGGGCCGCATGAGGGTGTCCCGGACGACGACGATCAGATCTGCGGCTGCGAGGACTGATGCAGCCGCGCCCCGCCATGCGGGGACATGGCTGCGCATGCCAGCAACAGGACACCGCAACGGGCCGGAACCACGAGGTTCCGGCCCTTTTCCGTTTCGTGGGGCATCCCACCAGTCTCGGCCAGTCCCGGCCAATCTCGGCCAGTCCGGGCCTGTCCGGGCCTGTCCGGGCCTGTCCGGGTAAAAAGAACGGGGCCGTTCCCGAAGGAACGGCCCCGATGGCGTGCAATGAATGTCGCCGTGCGGGCTAGAAGGCCACCTGCACCTGCTCCGCAGCCTTGTCGCGGCGGCGACCGATGGTGCCGATGCGCCAGGCCTGGGCGTGCATGGCGTTGACGCGCCCCAGCACCTCGTCGCACACGTCGGGCGAGACGATCATGATGTAGCCGATGCCGCAGTTGAATATCTGGAGCATTTCGGGCCAAGTCAGGTTGCCCTGGGCCAGCAGCCAGTTGAACACCGGCGGCACGGTCCACGAGCCGAAATCGATGTGCGCCTCGACGGTGGCGGGCAGCACGCGGGGGATGTTGTCGTAGAAGCCGCCGCCGGTCACGTGTATCATGCCCTTGATGGCGAAGTCGCGCATCACCGAGCGCACGATGTCCACGTATATGGCGGTGGGTTCCAGCAGCACCTCGGCCACGGTGCGGTCCGAGCCGGGCAGCGGATCGGTGCCGTTCAGGCCGCTCTGGGCCAGCACCTTGCGGGCCAGGCTGTAACCGTTGGAATGCAGGCCGGTGGAGGCAATGCCGATGATGGAATCGCCCACGCGGATGGACGAGCCGTCGACGATACGCGTGTTGTCCACAAGGCCCACGCAGAAGCCCGCCAGATCGTATTCGCCGGGGGCGTACATTTCGGGCATTTCTGCGGTTTCACCGCCCAGCAGGGCGCAGCTTGCGCGGCGGCAGCCCTCTGCCACGCCGGAAATGACGCTGGCGGCCACGTCCACGTCCAGCTTGCCGGTGGCGAAATAGTCGAGGAAGAACAGCGGGCGGGCGCCCTGAACCAGAATGTCGTTGACGCTCATGGCCACCAGGTCGATGCCCACGGTGTCATGCTTGCCGAACTGGAAGGCGCACTTCAGCTTGGTGCCCACGCCGTCGGTGGAGGAAACAAGGACCGGTTCGTCCATCCCCGCGAGATCCGGCTTGAACAGGCCGCCGAAGCCGCCGATGTCGGATATTACGCCATTGGTGTGCGTGCGGGCGACAATGGACTTGATGCGCGACACGAGGGCATTGCCGGCGTTGATATCCACCCCCGCATCGGTGTAGGCTTTGGAACGGTCCTCAGACATTAACGTAGGCTCCTTGGGTCATCTGGCTTCGGATTTTCCGGAAGCCCTTCATAGGCTTTTACCCCCCGAAGCGCAAGAGGAACACACCATGAAACCCCTGCTGGCACGGGCCTTACTCAATGGTATACTGGTAATGGGCATGCTGTCCACAGCGGTATTGCCGGGCACTGCCGTTGCCCGCGAAAGCACGACAGTACAGGCAAAACCCGACGCCCTGGTTGCCGCGGCGGCTACCGGCGCCAACGGCACGGGGGGCGGCATTCCCCCGCAGCAGGAACGGCCCCGCAGCGACACCTTCATGGGCACCGGCGGCGACCAGTCGTACATCGGGCGCGACCCGGATACCGGCGACCGGGTCATGGAATCCAAGGGGCCGCCCAGGCACCAGGACATGCCGCAACAGCAGGTGCCCATGATCATCGCGCCCGAGATCAACGTGAACGGTACGTGGGGCCAGCCCCACGGCGGCAGCGGCGGAGGCGGCGGAAACTGGGGCAGCGGCGCGAACGGGGGCGGCGTCATGAGGCCCACCCCCCTGCCCCCCGGCGGTATCGGGACGGGCAGGCGGCAATAGCAGCATACGGGAATGGGCCGGTCGCGGCCCGCGTCATCCGGCCCGCGTCATCCGGCCCGCTTCTTTCGGGAACGCCCGGACATGCCCGGCCATGCCCGGCTTGTCGTCCGTCATGCCGCGCCCCCTTTCGTCCGGCCCCTTTTGTCCGGCGCGCCTCCATTCAGCAAGGAACCTGCCATGCTAGATGCACGACTCTGGAAACCGCTGCCCCCGCCCGACATTGCCGATCCCGCAGGCACCACCTCAGCCCCGGATGCGGACGTGGCGCGCGTGCAGTGCCGCCTGTGCAGCCACTACTGCATCATTCCGGGGGGCGGCTCGGGGCGTTGCGGGGTGCGGGTGAATCGGCCCGACGTTCCGGGACCGGACGTATCGGGTCCGGGCGTGGCGGGACCGGATACGTCGGTAAAGACCGTCCCGGTGGGCAGGTTGTTCACCCTGGTGGGCGACAACGTGGCCGCCGTGAACCTGGACCCTGTGGAAAAGAAGCCGCTGTTCCACTTCATGCCGGGCACGCTCACCTATTCCTTCGGCACAATGGGCTGCAACCTTGCGTGCAGCTTTTGCCAGAACTGGTCGCTGTCGCGCCCACCCGCCGAAGAAGGCGTGGTGCGAGGCCAGCGCGTCACACCGGCCACGTTGGTGGCCGAGGCCAAGGCTAGCGGGGCGGCCTCGGTATCGTTCACCTATTCCGAGCCCACCATCTTTTTCGAACTGATGTGCGACACGGCGGACGCGGCCCGCGCCGCCGGGCTTGCAACCATCATGGTCTCCAACGGGTTCCAGTCGCCGGAGTGCCTGGCGGAACTGGAACACCGCATCGACGCGGCCAACATCGACCTGAAGGCGTTCACCGAGCATTTCTACGCAACCCAGTGCGGCGCGCGGCTGAAGCCGGTGCTGCACACCCTGCGCACCATCGCCCGCATGGACTGGTGGCTGGAGGTGACAACCCTGCTCATCCCCGGCCTGAACGACGCCCCGGAAGAATTGCGCGACATGGCCCGGTTCATCCGTGACGAACTGGGACCGGACGTGCCGTGGCACCTTTCGCGCTTTCACCCGGCCTACCACCTGACCGACCGCCCCCCCACCCCGCCTGCCACGCTGGAGCGGGCCTGGGAAATCGGCCGCGAGGAAGGGCTGCGCTTCGTCTACCTGGGCAACATGCCGGGCCACCCCGCCGAATCCACCCACTGTCCCGCCTGCGGCGCCCTGTTCGCCCGGCGCGAGGGCTTTCACACCCACCTGCCCGCCTCGTCGCGGTGCGCCCGCTGCGGGGCCGCCGTGCCGGGGGTGGGCTGGAATACCCCGGAGAACTGATGCTGCTGATATACACCGGCAACGGCAAGGGAAAGACTTCCGCCTGCGTGGGGCAGGCCATCCGCGCCCTGGGGCAGGGGATGACCGTGGCCTTCGGGCAGTTCATGAAGCGGTCCGGCCAGGCAGGCGAGCAGGAAATGCTGCAACGGCTGCTGGGCGAACGCTTTCGCGCCGGGGGCAAGGGCTTTCTGCGCCGAGAGGAAGACCGCCCCGCCCACCGCAAGGCCGCGCAGGAACTGCTGCAATGGGCGGAAGACACCCTGCCCGACGTGGACATGCTGGTGCTGGACGAAACCCTGTACGCCCTTGGCTACGCCATCGTGACCCGCGAAGAGGTGGAACACCTGCTGGAACTGGCGGAGCCGCAAGGCAGGCATCTGGTGCTGTCCGGGCGCGGGCTGCCCGACTGGCTGGCCGAGCGCGCCGACCTGGTCACCGAGATGACCGAGGTGAAGCACCCGTGGCAGAAGGGGGTGCAGGCGACCAAAGGCATCGAGTTCTAGGGGACAGCCTCCGAATTGTCTTTTCGCCCGTTGGCCGACCGACCCGAAGGGCGCGAAGCGTGGCCGTTGGGCGAGCTTGCGAGCCCTGCGGACATCATGCGCAACGCGGTAAAACTTCGCCTGCCATAGCTCTGCGGTCCTTATCCGTGCTTTGCTGTCCCCATCCGTAAGGTCCGCGCTTCGCGCTTACCAACGGCTGGGGCAAGGTTCGCAAGCGCACCTGACGGCTAAGGTACGGTCGAATACGAGAAGAGCGCGTTGCGGTCGCCATCCGTAATGCCCGAAGACTCGCATAACGGCTGCCGCGCTCTGCGGTCGCCATCCGTAATGCCCGAAGACTCGCATAACGACTGCCGCGCGTTGCGGAACGGCATGACGCCACCCCGCGCAAATCATTGCGGCGCTGACAGTATGTGCCTATATTATTCCAAAGGGTATCGTATTCCCGCAACACGAAGGAGGCGCTATGGAACCCCTCGCCATGACCTCGTTCACCGGAGCTTCGGGCAAGGCCTACACCTTTGCGGTGTACCCTCTGGCCGCCACCCTGGCGGACTTCAGCGGAGTATTCATGTTCGCCCGCAAGCCGCAGGCGGTGCTGGACACCGGGTACAGCCCCATGTTCATCGGGCACTCCGCAGAGTTGGGCAGCCACCTTGGCAGGCATGACAAGCGCGCCGCCGCGCTGGGCCAGGGCGCGGACTGCCTGTGCGTGCACCCTGCCGATGCGGAGGACAGCGCCATCATTGCCGATGACCTTCTGAAGTCGCACCCCACGCCCTGCAACTAACGCGGCGCGGCCAGCCGGAGGATGCACGACGTAGCCTGACGTAACCGGGTAGTGACGGACCCCACCGGCCTACGTCCCGCTGCCGCTTACGTGCCTGTGCACAAACAAGCCCCCGCCAGCATCGCCAGCGGGGGCTTCGTCATATGCAAGGGAAGGATGGCGCGAAGGGGTGCCTGCAGGCAGGTGGATGCATCGCACGCCCTGCCGGCATGTCCGCCCTGGCCGCCTGCCCGATTTACCCGGCCTGCCCGATTTATCCGGCTGTCCGATTTATCCGGCTGTCCGATTTATCCGGCTGTCCGACGGGCAGGTCGCAGTGGTCACCCGTGGCAGGCCGAAGCCAGCCCGCAGGCTTGCCGCATGCCGTCATCGCAGCCGAACAGTCTCTGCCCTACCCGGCCATGCGGCGCACGGCATCGAGAAAACGCGAGCGCAGCGCCTCGCCCATCAGCGCCCGTTTCACCGGGGCAAGGCGCAGAAAGCCGCCCACCAGCCCGCGCATGAATTCCTGCGTTCGGCTGTTGGGATTGTCGAAAACCAGGTTTTGCAAGGTGCCGCGCTCCAGGCTTTGCAGGATGACCCGCTCGAAGCTGTCCGCCGGGTGCAGCACCTTGCGTTCGCGCGGGTGCAGTCGCAGCGCCCCGGTGGGGCATTTGAGGGCGCAGGCCCCGCAGCCCAGGCAGTAGGCCTCGTCCACCGTGCAGCGCCGGTCACGCTTGCGACCGTCAGGCGGCACAGGCAGCGACAGCGCATCAATGGGGCAGGCCCGCTCGCACAGGCCGCAGCCGTTGCACAGGCTGGCGTCGCACCGGGCGATGAACGACGAGGTGACCAGCACCCCGGCGTGCCCCCACTGGCGGATGCCCTGCATGAGGTTGCAGCAGCAGCCGCAGCAATGACAGATGAATCCCACGCCCTGCTGCACGTTGTCGGCGGACAGGGTGAAGCCGAGGTCGCGCGAGCGGGCAAGGATGTCGTGCATGGCCGACTTGTCGATGCGTCGGGCAAACCCGTGCCGGATCAGGTATTCCGCGCCGGTGCCCATGGAGGTGCAGGTTTCCATGTCCACGTCGCACTGGCGGGTGCCGAGGTGGTGCTTTTCATGACGGCACGAACACAGGCCCACGGCAAAGGTGCGGTTCTGCTCCACCAGCGCGGCGGCGCGCTCGTAGTCCAGGATTTCCACATGGTCGCCCAGGGTTTCCAGGTGCGGGAGGGTGCGCATGACCGAAACGCGCTGCCCGTCGCCGAAATTGGCGTCCAGAAAGGCCCGGTCGCCGAACATGTAGTCGTGGAACAGTTCCGCCCAGCGCTTGCTGGGCAGCGCCCCGCCGGTGCGCATCATGGTGAATTCGAAGATGCCGATGACGATGGGGCTGATCATGTACAGGCAGCCGTCATCGGGATGATCGTGGGCCGGGGAAGCAGGGGAGCCGAGGGAGGAATGGGCGTGGGCGGACGGGGAGCGGGAATGGTCGTGCGGATGTGCATGGGGGTATGCGTGATCCGCGTGACCGTCATGCCCGTGATGCTCGTGATGCCCGCGCTGTTCGGCATGCCCATGCGCAGAAGCGGTCCGGCGTTCGGCGGTCCCGGTTGCGTCGGCCACATGGTCGCCGTCTTCGCGGATGTCCAGCACCAGCCCCTTGTCGCACAGCCGGTCCAGCAGCACCTGCAACCGGGCGCGGTCCATGCCGGTGACCCGCTCAAGCCTCCCGATGGACGACGGACGGTACGGCATGCGCACCACCAGTTCCGCTTCTTCCGGGGTGTACAGTTCGCGCAGCATGGCGTGGAAGGCATCGTTCCACGGCGTGCGTACGGGGGTGTTGTCGATGGCGTGGCCGAGACGGCGGTAGATGTCCCTGGCGGCGATGTGTCCCATGGCGGCTCCGGAGAGGGTGCGAAAAACGGGAAAGCGCGGCGGACCGACGCCCCTAGCCACCGCAATGCCCCATGCCGACGGGGGTGTCAAAGGCATGGGGGTGCGCGGATAACGGGGAACGAGTCGTCGGGAACGCGGCGGTGCCGGCAAGGCGCGTACCGCTGCGCATGTCCGGCACGGCGGACGTGATCAACCCAAATGGCGCGGGACCTGGCCCACCCGATGTGCCCCGCACCGACGTGCCCCGCCTCGCCCATGCCCTGCGCAAACGAAAAGCCCCCACGGGCACGATACCGGCAGGGGCCTTCAGGCTTCGGGACACGGCGCGGGGCCGTGGCGGGCCGCCTAACGTTCGCGGAAAACGATGCGGCCCTTGGTCAGGTCGTAGGGAGACATGGCGACACGCACCTTGTCACCAGGCAGAATGCGGATGCGGAACTTGCGCATCTTGCCGCACAGGTGGCTGAGTACAGTGTGGCCCGTTTCCAGTTCCACACGGAACAGCGTGCTGGGCAGGGCTTCCTGCACCACGCCCGCCACTTCAAAATAATCGTCCTTGGCCATAGGGTCCCCTCCTGCTTGTGGCGCGCATCGCGCCGAAAAGAAAGGGTCCCGCCCGAAATGGGCGGGACCCGGTCCATACGATAGGCGGAGCGAAGACCTACCAGCGGGGCTGGCGGGGAGCGCGTTCCTGCGCTTCGTTCACCTTCAGGCTGCGGCCCTGGAAGTCGCGGCCATCAAGGGCTTCCATGGCGGCGCGGGCGCCGTCGTCGTCCATTTCCACGAAGCCGAAGCCACGGGGACGACCGGTTTCGCGGTCCATGATCAGGGCGACGGACTGCACTTCGCCGTGGTTGGAGAACAGGGCGCGCAGGTCGCTTTCGCTGCTGGAGAAGGGAAGGTTGCCGACGTAGAGCTTCTTGGACATGTGAAATACTCCGGAATTTTCTCAGGCTCTTCTTTTCATCTGTCCGGAGCTTTGCACATGCGAAGATCGAACGAGGGAAACAAGAACGCTGCCAATTGGTAAGGAAAGGCGTAAATACGCATCTTGCCCCCTGTCGTCAAGCGGGCCGATCTGAAAATAACGCGATGACCAGAAAAGCTGCCACGGACTTTTAGTGCAAAATAGATAAAAAACAGCATGTTATCCAAAAGAGAACGGTGCCACACATTAAAATAGCGTACGGAAGATTACTCTCAAAATGTGCGCAGGCGAACGGACGGCAACACGTGGCATAGCTCCGGCTATCTGGCCTGTACCCATGCAAAAAAACGGGGTTACGGAAACTTTCCGTAACCCCGCGGATTACTGGTCGGAACGACTGGATTCGAACCAGCGACCCCCTGCTCCCAAGGCAGGTGCGCTACCAGGCTGCGCTACGTTCCGGAGATGCCACGACGATGGAGTCATGGCGTACGGTGGTCAGATAGTCGAAAGAGTGTCGCGGTGCAAGGAAAAATGGCAGACGGCTGCTGGGGGCAGTTACGGCGAGGCGTGCGAAGGGCCAGCCACACCGCATCCCCCCACACTCAGGCACGCTGGCGTTGAACGTTCAGCACACACTGGCGGACTGGTGGCGACGCCACGGGTTGCGCAACGTAGCGACGGCCCGACGCCGCAAAACAGCATTCCCTATTCCGCCCACAACCGCGTGGCCTTTTGCGCCAGCGGCCCGCTCAGCCGTACGAAGTTGCCCACCAGCAGCGCCGAGACCACGGTACCCTCACGCAGCCCCAGCACCGTGCCCGCGAATATCAGACTAAGGACGACGGCAACCACCACGTGCCCGCAGTCGAACAGGGTCTTCACGTTGCCCACGGCCAGCCGCGTGCGGTAGGCGATGGCCACTACCAGCCCTTCGCCGGGCAGTATGCCCACCTGGCAGACGATCTCGAAGGCGATGCCCAACCCCAGGATGGCGCTGCCCACCACCACCGCCGCCATCTGCAAGGAGTAGCCGTCCAGCGGCAGAAACTTCGTCAGGGCCATGGCGATGTCGATGAACACGCTGAACACCATCACCACGGGCATCTGCACCAGGTACTTGCGCGACAGCCCTTCACGCATCACCAGCATTTGCAGGGCAATGAACACGATGTTCACCAGCAGGGTAAGCATGCCCAGCGACAGTCCCGACAGCAGCGACAGCACATACGGCACGCTGGTGATAGGCGTGGTGCCCAGCCGGGCGTTGGTGACGAGGGCGATGCCGAAGGCGCACATGAACAGCGAACCTCCGAAAAACAGGTATCTTTTCAAGGTCTTTTTTCTAGGTAATACCTAACCAAACCGGACCTGTGATAGGCAGGTCTGGACATGAGAGAATGCCCGAAGTGCACATACACCCGAGCTTGGCGTCTCGCTGATGGCCGTTTCAAATGCCGTCGGTGCGGTAGCAAGTACTCGTGGAAAACCGCCTGGGAACTTAGCCGCCTTCCCGAAGCCAAAAAGCTCAAGGCGTTGGAACTCTTTGTCTATGGCGTCCCTGTGT
>NZ_VRYY01000621.1 GCF_015731765.1 Nitratidesulfovibrio oxamicus | reverse complement strand
GCTGCCCTGAGACGCGGCCCGGCCTGCCCCGGTCACCCGGATGCCGCGTTCGTCCGGACGGCACGCCGGATGACGCGCCCGTGTAGCGGCCCCGGTGACGCCCGGATGGCGGCCCCGATGGCGCGAATCCGCTGATACGGGTATGCTGCCAAAAGCGCCTGCCCCGCATGCCGGTCCTGAATGAACAAACCGGGAAGGCAGGCCGGATGCGCGCCGCCAGTCCCCGGCGCGGCGGGCACGACAAAAGAGGTCGACCGCGCTCCGAGGGGCTGGAACGCGGTCGACGCTGCAAGGGGGAGGATGAGTGGCCGGGTTGCCCGTGCCGCGTCCCTTCACGATACGCATGCTGCCGTACGTATCTCCCGGTCTGGGGCCCGTACGCGGGTACGGGGGGAAGCGGCGTGGAGACCGTAAACGGGTTTCCGGGGCACCACGCTTCCACCTTAGCACCGCTTGATGGCCCGGCAATGATAACTTCGCCGCTACGGCGACATCCTTGCACACCGCGCACCCACTGGAGCCCGCCATGTACGATGCCGAAACCCTGGGAAAATATGCCGACGTCATGCTGTGGGGTCTGGCGCGCGGGCGCCGCGCGCCCCTGCGCAAGAGCGACTTCGTGCTTGTGCGGTTCGATCTGCCGGGCCTGCCGCTGGCCGAGGAACTGTGCGGCAGGCTGCACGACATGGGCATGATTCCCGTGCCGCGCATGCAGCCCACACCGCGCATGGAGCACGACTTTTACGCCAGGGCCAACAACAAGCGCCTGACCATGCTGATCCCCGGCGAACGCGACCTGTACAGCCACCTTGGCGGATGCATCACCATCATCGCGCCGGAATCGCTCACCCACCTCTCCTCCATCGAGCCGGAGCGCATCGCCATGTCACAGGCCGCCCGCCGTCCGTTGCAGGACATCGCGCACCTGCGCGAGAACATGGGCGCCTACGGCTGGACCCTGTGCATCTGGCCCACGGCGGCCCTGGCCGGTCAGGCCGGGCTTTCGCTGGCCGACTACGCCGACGAGGTGCGCCGGGCCTGCCTGCTGGGCGAGGCGGACCCCGCCGCCACATGGGCCCGCGT
>NZ_VRYY01000620.1 GCF_015731765.1 Nitratidesulfovibrio oxamicus | reverse complement strand
GGCCGCCCTGCGCGACACGGGCTACCCCTTCGCGCGGGTGGCATCCGCCCGGTACGAGGTGGACCATGCCGCGCGCACCCTGGACGCCACCGTGGACGTGGTGGCGGGGCTGCCCACCCGCATGGGGCCACCGCAAATCAACGGCGCCCGCACGGTGCGCCCCGAATGGCTGGAATCCATGGCGGACTGGCAGGTGGGCCAGCCGTGGGACGAACGGACGGTAGAGCACTACCGAGAACGGTTGCGCGCCACCGGGCTGTTCAGTGCGGTCAGCGCCGGGGCCGTGCCCGCGCCGGAATCCGCCACGGCTACGGACGCCCACGCCGCGTCCGACAGCGAGACGGCCCTGCCGTCCGGCACCCGGACCGACTCCGTCTACACCAGCCCAGTGCGTGTGGAGGTGACCGAAGGCCCGCAACGCACCATGGGCGGCGGCCTGCGCTACGATTCCACCCTGGGTCCCGGCGTGCTGGCCTTCTGGGAACACCGCAACCTGCTGGGGGAAGGAGAACGGCTGCGGCTGGAACTGCCGGTCTGGGACAAGCGGCAAGAGGGCAAGGCCAGCTTCCGCAAGCCGTCCTTCCTGCGTCCCGACCAGGAACTGCTGGCCGAAAGCTGGGTGCGCAACGAAACGTCCGACGCCTACGACCAGCAGGCCGCCTTTGCCTCCGTGGGTCTGGCGCGCGACCTGGCCCCCGGCTGGCGGGCCGGTGTCGGCGTGTCCACCGAGGGTGGCCGCATAGAGGACACGGGCGGCCCGGAGCGCTCGTACACCATGTGGGGGCTGCCGCTTTCGCTGCGCCGCGACGCCACCGACGACCTGCTGGACCCGACGCGCGGCACGCGGGCAGATCTTTCCGTCACTCCCTACACCGGGGTCTACGACGAGCCGTTCAACGTGGTGCGTTCGCGGCTGGATGTCAGCGCCTATCATGTCTTGCTGCGCGGCAGGGCTCACCGCGCGGGTCAGGCCGACAGGGATGACTGGGCCGACAAGTCCGCCGCTCCCGGCAACGGCCTGCCCGACGGTCCCGACGGACGGCTGGTGCTGGCCGCCAGCGCGGCTGCCGGGTCGCTGTCCGGG
>NZ_VRYY01000619.1 GCF_015731765.1 Nitratidesulfovibrio oxamicus | reverse complement strand
GTCCCGAAGGCAAGGCGCGGTGCGCCACGGCGACGACGGCGCAGCAGCGCAACGCCGAGGAAGCCGGGGCGTGCCGCAACGCAGCCAGCGGGCAAGCGGCCCGATGCGCTAGGCCTTCATGTTGACGAACTGAAGAGGTACGCCAAACTCCTCCCCCCGCAGCAACTGGATGACTTCCTGAAGGTCGTCGATCTTCTTGCCGGTCACGCGCACCTGGTCGTCCTGGATGGCGGCCTGCACCTTCAGCTTCGAATCCTTGATCTTCTTGACGATCTTCTGGGCGACATCCTTGGTGATGCCTTCCTGGATCACCACATCGCGCTTGACCTGGCCCTTGGACGTCGGCTCGATGTCCTTGAACTCCAGACACTTGGGATCAACCTTGCGGCGAATGCAGTGTGATTGCAGCATGTCTTGCAGGGCGCGCATCTTCATTTCATCACCTGCCAGCAGGTGGATGCGCTTGTCGCCACGATGCAACTCGATTTCGGTGACGGAATTGCGGAAGTCGTAGCGGGTGTCCACTTCCTTCTTCACGTTGTTCACGGCGTTATCGAGTTCCTGCATCTCGACCTTGTTGACCACGTCGAACGAGGGCATGCGAACCTCCGGATGAAGCGTGCCGTGGGGCACGCGGATTGAAACGTGTTCTGGGGGCTGGGCGGCCTGAACGGCCCGGTCCGGCCGGGCGGCATGCACGATCCGGGCTGTGCCCTTGCCGCTGATCCGACCGAGCCGGGAAAGGGCCTTCCGATCCCGCATGAGGACACAGGATGTAGCAAAGGGCGCGCCGTGGTTCAAGCCGATTCGCGGGACGCCGAACCGGTGGCTGCGCCGGTGAGCGCTCCGCCCCCCTGTCGTTTCCGCGCGGGCCGGGGTGCCTGTGTCAGCTTGCGGACTGGGGGCCGGAGCCGCCGGAAGAGCCGCCGGAAGAGCCACCGGAGGAACCGCGCCCCCCGCCCTCGCGTCCCATGCCGTCCCGTCCTGTCTTGGGGCGCGCATCCTGTCCCGCATGCCCGGAAGTGCCGGGACCGGACTGCGACCGTGCGGACTTGGCCGCCTGCTGGCCCTGCGGCTGCGGCGTGC
>NZ_VRYY01000618.1 GCF_015731765.1 Nitratidesulfovibrio oxamicus | reverse complement strand
GGCCGGTTTCGCCAGCCCCGCCTGTCCCTCACGGCACGCCCGGCGGCCCCGGTGCAGCCCCCCCGCCCGTTCCGCCCGTTCCGCCCGTTCCGTCCGTTCCTCCAGTTCTGCCCGTCCTTCTGGGCGCAGGCACCGGCGCGGCCCTGGACCGCCTGCTGGAATTGCACCCCGGCCCCGTGGCCGTGGTGGACCGGTCCACGGAAATCCTTGCCGCCAGCCGCCTGCGTGAACGCCACGCCGGAGACACTGTCGCCGGGCGCATCCTGTGGGTGACCGACGACGACGCGGACGCGGCCCTGCGCACCCTTACCCGCTGGCAGTACGAGCACGGCGGGCTGCAACTGCTGCCCCTGCCGCACCCCTTCTACCTGCGGCTCGACCGCGCCCATTACGCCCACCTGCGCGACGTGCTGTCCGCCAGCGCCCGCTTCAACTTCTGGGAACGCGCCGCCTATCCCAAATTCGCGGACCCTGCCGCCCTGCCGCGCATGCTGCTGATCACCAGCCAGTATTTCCTGATGGGCGAAATCGTCACCGCCTGCCAGCGCCTTGGCGTGCCGTACCACCTGCTTACCCTGGACGACGACGAGGTGGGGCGGGGCGAATTCGTGGAAAAGCTGCTGCGCGCCGTGGTGGAATTCCGGCCCGACTTTGCCTTCACCATCAACCACCTCGGCGTGGACCGCGAAGGCGTGCTGACCGACCTGCTGGAAAAGCTGCGGCTGCCCCTGGCTTCGTGGTTCGTCGACAACCCGCACCTGATCCTCTACCTGTACCGGCGCATCGTCAGCCCGTGGACGGCCATCTTCACCTGGGATGCGGACAACCTGCCTTCGCTGCGCGAGCTGGGTTTCGAGCATGTGACCTACCTGCCACTGGGCACCGACCCGGTGCGCTTCGCCCCGCCCGCGTCGCCGCAACCCGCCAACCATCCGTGGCGGGCGCGGGTGTCGTTCGTGGGCAATTCCATGGTCTACAAGGTGGCCCACCGCATGAAGGCGGGCAAGCTGCCCGCCGCGCTGCTGCGCTCGTACCGCGAGGTGGCGGCGAGCTTCGGCGCGCACGGCGAGCGGTCCGTGGGGGCCTACCT
>NZ_VRYY01000617.1 GCF_015731765.1 Nitratidesulfovibrio oxamicus | reverse complement strand
CGCCCGGCCCCCGGCGCGCAGCCATTGTGCCGGGTCCGGCAGGGGACCGGCCATGCACAGCGGCACCACCCGCAACGGCCCCACGGACAGCGTGCTGTCCGCATCCGGTCGCACCAGGCTGTCGCCGCCCACGCCCACGGTGAACATTTCCACGGCTTCCACGTGGGTTTCCCAGTCGCCCACCACCATGCCGTCGGCCTGGATGACCGGGCGGCCCCGGCGCAGCAGGGTGACGTCGGTGGTGGTGCCGCCCACGTCCACGATGAGGGCGTCCGGCGGTGGCGGGGTGCCGGTGTCTGCCGATGCATCCGGCGATGTGTTCGGGGCCGTGGCGGGCGAAGCCACGCCCTTGCCCGCGTTTGCGCCTGCCGGTATCGCGTGTTCCTTTCCGTCCGCGTTGCCGGCGTCTTCATCCCCATTTGGCAGCCGACCGGCTGCATGCGCCGCGCCGTACCCGGCCATGGCGGCGGGGCCGCTGGCCACGGTGGCCGATGCATTGCGCAGGGCCGCGTCCATGGGCATGGCCGTGGCATCGCCGCGCACCACCACCACCGGGGCGGCAATGCCCAGATCCTCCAGCGCGGTGCGCACCCCGTCCAGAAAGCGGCGCATCACCGGCAGCAGCCGCGCGTTGAGCACCGCCGTGGCCGCGCGCTCCTTCATGCCCGCGCGGGAACTGGCCAGATGCGAGCAGAACACCGGCTTGGGGTCCACCATGCCGATGGCCCGTTCCGCCACCAACTCGTGGGCGGGGTTCACGAAGCTCATCATGCCGCACACGGCGTAGGCGTCCACCCGGTTCCGCATCAGGCGGATGGCGTCCACCAGCCGGTTCAGCGCCAGCGGCTCCTCTTCCGAGCCGTCCAACTTGTGACCGCCGGGGATGGCGTCCATGGAGGCGCAAGGCACGGTGATGCGCCCGGCGTAGCCGATGATGAACAGCCCAACCTCGGCCCCCTGCCCTTCCACCACGGCGTTGGTGGCCAGCGTGGTGGACACGGAGACCAGGTCCACGGCGCTGGCGGGCAGGCCGGACGCGGCCAGCGCGGCGGCCATGGCCCCGGCCATGCCCCGGCCAAGGTCGTGGTGGGT
>NZ_VRYY01000616.1 GCF_015731765.1 Nitratidesulfovibrio oxamicus | reverse complement strand
TGGCGGGCAATCCGGCGGCCAGCCAGCCGCCGATGCTGCCGCGCCTTCGCTGCTGTCCGGGGGCACGGCCCCGGCGGGCCGGTGCGGCTACTGCACCCACCGCATCTTCGGGCGCGGCAAGATCGTGCAGCACCTGCCGCCCGACAAGTATCGCGTGAACTTTCCCGGTTTCGGCCTCAAGGTGATCATGGCCGAATACCTGACGCTGGAATCAGACTGACACGGGCAGCGCCGTCAGGCCGATGCGGCATGGCGGCGTGCTCCGGCGGCGCGAAAGGCGTCGCCCGTCCCGAAAGCGCAGGCGAAGCGTGTTTCGCCGCCCGCGCCGCAGGGGCGTTCCACCGCACATCCCAGGAGCCTTCGCATGACCCGGCTTGCCTCCGAGGACGATTTCCTCGCCGCCATCGACCGCCATTTCAGCAATGCCCACCCCCACCTGTGCGTGGGACGCGGCGACGACTGCGCCGTCATCGCCTGTCCGCCGCGCATGGCCGTGAGCACCGACCTGTTCAACGAGCACAGCCACTTCCGCACCAGCTACTTCACCCCCGGCGACATCGGCCACAAGGCGCTGGCCGTGAACATCAGCGACCTCGCCGCCTGCGGGGCGCGTCCGCTGGGCTTCAGCTTGGCGTTCACCGCGCCCGCCGACCTTTCGCGCGAGTTCTGCGACGAGATGCTGTCCGCCATGGCAACCCTGGCCCGCGAGCACGACATGGCCCTGTCCGGGGGCGACCTGACCCGGGGCGATGCCCTGTCCCTGTGCATCACCGTATGGGGCGGCCCCGCGCCGCGCCTCACCCATGCGGGCATAATGGAGGATGGCGGGCCGGAAGGTGGGGAGAGTTGCGCGGCTGATGCCGCAGGCTGCATCGAGTCAAGCGGCGGTCACCCGCAACCCTCTGCCGGGGGTACGTCGCCCTTCCTGCGCCGGGGCGGCTGCCAGCCGGGCGACCAGTTGTTTCTTGTGGGGAGCGTGGGTCTGGCCCGCGTGGGCCTGCTGGCGCTGGAAAGCATGGGGGCAGAGGCCGCCCGCCTGTACCCGGAGGCGTGCCGCGCCCATTTGCGCCCGCGTCCGCAGGTGGCGGCGGGGCTGG
>NZ_VRYY01000615.1 GCF_015731765.1 Nitratidesulfovibrio oxamicus | reverse complement strand
GCTGGTTCTGTGGCTGGCGGCGGCGGTGGCGGGCGCCTGGCGGGTGCTGCCGCGCGCGGTGCATGCCGTGCGCAGCCTGCGCCCCGACATGAACCTGCTGATGGTCACGGCGGTCATCGGTGCGGCGGCCATCGGCCAGTTCTTCGAAGGAGCCTCGGTGGCGTTCCTGTTCGCCGTGGCCAACCAGCTGGAATCGTGGAGCGTGGACCGTGCGCGCTCGGCCATTGCCGCGCTGCTGGACATTTCGCCCTCGCGCGCCTTGCTGCTGTCGCGCCCGGGTGACATTGGGGCTGACATTGGGGCTGGCCTGCCCGGCATCCCCGTGGAGACCGCCGTGGAAAACGTGCCCGTGGGCTCGCGCATTCTCATCCGCGCGGGCGACCGCGTTCCCCTGGACGGCACGGTGGCGGCGGGCAGCTCGGACATCGACCAGTCGCCCATCACCGGCGAATCCATGCCCGTGCCCAAGCGGGTGGGCGAGCCGGTCTACGCGGGCACCATCAACGGCGGCGGCGTGCTGGAGGTGCTGACCTCCCGCGCCGCCTCGGACACCACCCTCGCGCGCATCCTGCACATGGTGGAGGCTGCCCAGTCGCGCCGCGCTCGCGCCGTGCAGTGGGTGGACCGTTTCGCCGCCGTGTACACCCCGGCCATGCTGGCCGTGGCCGCGCTGGTGGCCGTGGTGCCGCCGCTGTTCTTCGGCGGGGCGTGGTCGGCGTGGGTGTACGAGGCGCTGGTGGTGCTGGTCATTGCCTGCCCGTGCGCGCTGGTCATTTCCACCCCCGTGTCCATCGTGGCCGGGCTGGCCAGCGCGGCCCGCAACGGCGTTCTGGTCAAGGGCGGCTCGTTCCTCGAACTGCCCGCCAGTCTGACGGCCATCGCCTTCGACAAGACCGGCACCCTGACCCTGGGCCGCCCCCGCGTGGCCCGCGTGCTGCCCGTGGACGGTCACCCGCAGGTGCGCGACGAGGCTGCCGCATTGCGCATTGCCGCCGCGCTGGAAGGCCCCAGCAGCCACCCCCTTGCCCGCGCCATCGTGCAGCATGCCCGGCAGGTGACGGGGGCCGGGCTGGATGATGGCGCCACGGCCAGCGAGCAT
>NZ_VRYY01000614.1 GCF_015731765.1 Nitratidesulfovibrio oxamicus | reverse complement strand
CGCGCGGGGACGAGCCGCTGCGAACCACGGTGCGTGGCCTGCTGGCCGCGCGCGGGGTGGCGGTGCACGAGCCGGACCTGACCGGGCACCACACCGAATGCTGCGGCTACGGCGGCCTGATGGCCGAGGCCGACCCAGATCTGGCACGAACTGTCATCCAGCGCAGGGCCGATGCCTCGGACCTGCCCTTTGTCACTTACTGCGCCATGTGCCGCGACCGGCTGGCCGAGGCGGGCAGCCCCGCCAGCCACCTGCTGGACCTGCTGCTGCCCCCCCTGCCCGGAGTCAATCCGGACCCGGCAGCGCCCGGACCGCACATCACCGCCCGGCAGGAGAACCGCGCCCGTCTGCGCGACCGCCTGCTGCGCGAGGCGTACGGTGAAACTCCGCCCGATGCGGTGGCGTCGCTGACCCTGCGCATCGGGCCGGACATGCGCGTGGTCATGGAGCGGCGGCGCATCGTTGACGAAGATTTGCGCGGCGTGATCGCCGAGGCCGAACGTTCCGGGCGCTATTTCATCGACGCCGATACCGGCATGCGTCTGGCCTGTTTGCGCCGGGTGCGCGTCACCCACTGGGCAGGGTACGAGCCCGTGCCCGGAGGCGCTGGGGACGGGGCAGGGGGCGATGCCACGCCCGCCTACGCCATCCGGCAGGCCTATGCCCACCGCATGGTGCTGCCGCAGGGGCCGCCCGCCGGAGGGTGGAAGGAATCGTCCCATGAACCGGCCTACCTGCCCGCGTCGGGCAACTGGACCTGTGCCTGCGGCGGCGTGCCGCGCCCCTTGTCGGTGGAGCTGACCTACCTTGGCAGCACCTTCAACGTGCGTCTGCTGACCTGTCCGGACTGCGGGCAGGTGCTGGTGGACGAGGCACTGGCGCTGGGCAAGATGCTGGAAGTGGAACAACTGCTGGAGGACAAGTGACCGTGCCGTTTGGGCTTGATGCTGCGGCCTTCGTGCCGGGGGAAGCCGCGCCTGAGGGGGATGCTGCCCTTGCCGGGGACGGTGGCCCGGTCGCCGGGCTACGCGGTCCGTGGGAGCATCCGGCGCTACGCGGCCCGTGGGAGCATCCGGCGCTGCGCGCTGTGGCTGGCGCCACGCTG
>NZ_VRYY01000613.1 GCF_015731765.1 Nitratidesulfovibrio oxamicus | reverse complement strand
GGGCAGAGGGCACCCTGACCGGCGGACGCGGCTACCGCGTGCGCAAGAGCCCGGCGGCCGAACGTCCGGACCTGGACGACCCGCTGGCCGACGAACCCACCCTGCGCATGATCTCGCCCGAAGAACTGCGCGGCGGGCTGGCCCCGTCCCGGCGCACGCCCGCCACCCCAGCCCCCGGAGACGCGTTCTCCCCTGACGAGACCGCAGCCCACGGAAGCATCACGGCCACGGACGGCAACATGGCCGACGAGCCGCTGGAACTTTCCCTTGGCGAGGTGCTGCCCGAACTGGACGGCATGCCCGCGCCCCGGGGCTCGCGCCGCCTTGCCCGTGCGGCGGTCACGACCGGGCGGGCCGATGCCCCCACAGGTTTTGCCCCAGACTGGAGCGACGGGCATGACATGCCCGGCTCCGCCACCGCGCCATCCACCACCCTGGACCCGCTGGCCCTGGCCCGCATGGAAGAGGCCCTGCTGCCCCCCCTCGACACCATGTTGCAGGAACTGGACGGCCTGGAGAACTGCGCGCTGCCCCCAGCCGCCCGCAGCCACGCCGAGGCCGTGATCGCCGCCGGGCGCCAGTTGGCCTCCATTGCGCAGGACCTTGGCCGGGTGGCCGCACCGCAGCGCACCGCTTCGCGCCGGGCCGTATTCGACCTGCAGCGCATGCTGCGCGACGCCCATGACGCCGTTGCCGACCGGGCGGAGCGCAAGGGTCTGGCCATCTCGTGGTTCATGGCTCCGCACCTTTCACAACTGTACGAGGGCGACGCGGGCCAACTGGGCGAACTGCTGCGCCTGCTGGCCGAAAGCTCGGTGCGCTCCACGGACAAGGGTTCGGTGCACATGTCGGTACGCCGCGTGCCCGACAGCACCGATCCCGGCCACCTGTTGTTCACCGTCAGCGATTCCGGCGCGGGCGCGCCGCCGCACAAGCGCAGTGTCAGCGCGCTGGCCCGGGGGTGGGAAATGGCCGACGCCGCCGGGGGCACCCTGACCGTGGAAAGCGGGCGGGGACAGGGCACCACCATTTCGTTCACCGCGCGGCTGGTGGCCCTTTCGGGCGACGCCACCGCACCGCGCCCTTTCGTGGGCGTGGACCTGACCGACGACCTGCGGG